>JAIXTR010000424.1 GCA_027483845.1 Caulobacteraceae bacterium
AACTTGAACCAGCGGGTCTCCTCGGTGACCACGACGTCGCGCAGGTCGTTGTCCGAGAAGGCCTTGTTGCCAAGGAAGTTGACCGAGAGGATGCCGCTCTTCGGGCCCTCGTCGATCTTGAAGATCAGGTCCACGCGCTTCTGCGGCAGTTCGATGATCTGCGGCGTGACGTTGGCCGAGATGCGGCCGGAGCGGCGATACAGCTCGACGATGCGCTGCACGTCGCCCTGAACCTTGGCGCGGGTGAAGATGCCGCGCGGGCGCACCGTCACCTCGTCGCGCAGCTTGTCTTCCTTGAGGCCCTTGTTCCCCTCGAAGATCACCCGGTTGATGATCGGGTTTTCCACGACGGAGACGATCAGGTCGCCGTTCTGGAAGTCGATCTTCACGTCCGAGAACAGGTCCGTCCGGAACAGGGCCTTCAGCGCCAGGTCGATTCTGGCCGCATCGACCGGCTCGCCGGGCTGCACCGGCAGGTACGAGATGACCGTGGACGGCTCGATCCGTTCGTTGCCCTGCACCAGGATGCGCTGGATCACGCCCCCCTGGGCCTGTTGGGCCAACGCGGCTCCAGGCACGACGAGGGCGGACGTACCCAGCAGTAGGGCAAGGCCTGAGGCAAGCGCGGCGCGGGAGGCGCGGGTTCTAAACATCGAATCAGCCGGTTGAGGGACGAACGTGCCTAGGAGAATAGGCCGCCGAACAGATTGAACACACGCAGGCGCTGCAAGTCGTTCCAGGTGGCGAACAACATCAAACCGAGGACTAGCGCAAGACCCACGCGATACCCTGCCGCCTGAACCTTGGCGGCAAGAGGGCGCCGCGCGACAGCTTCGTAGGCGTAGAACATGAGGTGGCCGCCATCCAGGACCGGCACCGGCAGCAGGTTCATGAAGCCGATGCTCACCGAGATGATGCCGATGAACTCGAACATCATCAGCGCGCTGTTGAGGACGAACGCGCCGGTGTTCGGCGAGACCTCCTTGGCCTGTTTGGTCAGGTCGCCCGACATCTGGGCCATGCCCAGGGGCCCGGCCAGCTGGTTGGCGCTCTCACGCCCCGAGATGAGTCGACTCAGATAGGTCAGCGTCGACGAGATGGTCGAGACCGTGCGCTCGGCCCCGCCGACGACCGCTTCGGGCAGGTTGTACCGCCGGATGACCACATCGCCCGGACGGGTTTCATGGCCCAGCCCGAGCTTGCCCATCATGTGCGTCTTGCCCAGGCGGTCGACGACCGGACCACGCACGGGCGTCGCCGTCAGCGCCACCTCCTGGCCGGCCCGGCGAACCACGAAGGTCATCGGTGTGTCCGAACTCATCAGCACCTTCGAGGTCACGTCCTCGAAGCCCTCGATGGCCTTCCCGTTCACCCGCAGGATGGTGTCGCCGACCTGAAAGCCCGCGCGCTCCGCCGCACTGCCGGCCACGACCGTATCGATTCGCGTCGAGCTGGTGGGCACCCCCAACGCCAGCAGCAGGGTTGCGAACACCAGCGTCGCCAGGATGAAGTTCGAGACCGGCCCTGCCCCGACGATGATCGCCCGCTGCCACAGCGGCTTGAAGTGGAAGTACTGGTCGATCTCGGCGCCGCGCCCCTTGTCGATCAGGTCGCGCCGCATGGCGGCCAGGTCGTCGGCGTCGGGAATGCTGGCCGCGTTGTCGTCGCCCGCGAACCGCACGTAGCCGCCGATGGGCAGCCAGCCCACGCGCCACTCGACCCCCGACTTGTCCGTCCACTGGGCGATCGCGCGGCCGAACCCGATGGCGAAGCGGTCGATCTTCGTGCCCAGGGCCTTGGCCGCCAGGAAGTGTCCCAGCTCGTGCACCGTGACGACGACGCCGATCACGAACAGGAAGGGCACGACGTAGATGAGGATCGTCTGCAGGAACTGCATCGGTCGCGTCTACTCCTTCACGCCGCGACGAGGCCGCCGACGACCTCGTCCGCGACACGCCGGGCCGCGGCGTCGGTGTTGCGGGCGCGCTCGACGGCGTCGCCGTCCAGCGAGGTGACCGACTCGGTCCGGTCCATTCGCTCGAGCGTCTCCGCAACCACGTCCGGGATATCCAGAAAGCGGATCCGTCGGTCAAGGAATGCCGAGACGGCGCGCTCGTTGGCCGCATTCATCGCCGCCGGGGCCTGCCCCCCCGCCGCCAGCGCCTGCTTGGCGATGGTAAGGGCTGGGAACTTCTGCGGGTCAGGGTGCTGGAAGGTCAGCGGGCCGGACGCCACCAGGTCCAGCTTGGGCGCGGGCCACGGCAGCCGGTCTGGCCACGCGAAGGCGCAGGCGATCGGCGGCCGCATGTCCGGCGCCCCCAGTTGGGCCAAGGTCGAGCCATCGGCGTATTCGACCAGGCTGTGAATGATCTGCTGGGGGTGGACCAGGACGTCGATCCGCTCCGGCGGCATGGAGAACAGGTAGGCGGCCTCGATCACCTCGAGGCCCTTGTTCATCATGGTCGCGGAATCGATCGAAATCTTGGCGCCCATCGAGAAATTCGGATGCGCCAGCGCCTGCTCCAGCGTCGCCGCCGCCATCTCCTCGCGGCTGGCGTTGCGGAACGGTCCGCCCGACGAGGTCAGGATCAGCCGCGTCACCTGCGCCGCGGCCATGGGGTCCAGCACCTGGAAGATCGCCGAGTGCTCGGAATCGACCGGAATCACCGCCCCGCCCGCCAGCTTGGCGATCCGCAACAGCGACGGCCCCGCGCAGACCAGGCTTTCCTTGTTGGCGAGCGCGATCACCGCGCCGGACCGGGCCGCCGCCAGCGTCGGCGCCAGGCCCGCGAAGCCCACGATGGCCGACATCACCCACTGGGCGTCGGCTGATGCCACGTCGATCACCGCCTGCGCGCCGCCCGCCGCGGCGATGCCCGAGCCCTTCAACCGCTCGCGCAGCTCCGGCAGCAGCGTCTCATCCTGGATCACCGCCAGCTGCGGCCGCCAGCGCAACGCCTGCTCGGCCAACCGCGCGACGTTGCGGCCCGCCGCCAGGCCGACCATCTCGATCTCGACACCCGCCTGATCGAAGAGATCCAGCGTCGACATGCCCACCGAGCCGGTGGATCCCAGGACGCTGACCTTGCGCGGCAGGCTCAATGTCCCCATCCCCAGTGGTTCGCCAGCCGAAGCGCCGCCATCACCACAACTGCAAACATCAATCCGTCCACCCGGTCGAGCAATCCGCCGTGTCCGGGGATCAGGTCGCCTGAGTCCTTTACGCCAAAACGCCGCTTGATGGCGGATTCCCACAGATCTCCGGCCATGGTCGCCACGCCGACGGCCAGGCCGATGAAGGCCGCCGCCCAGACGTTCAGATGGAACACCGACATGCTGGCCATCAGGCTGCCCGCCGCCGTCGCCGCCGCGAGGCCGCCGATGAAGCCGGACCAGGTCTTGTTGGGCGAGAACCGCGGCCACAGCTTGGGCCCCTTCAGCGTGCTGCCGACGGCGAATGCGCCGATGTCGGCGGCCCAGGTCGCGGCGAACAGCATCATGATCCACCAGTGCCCCTGGTGCGACATCACCCCGCCCGTATCGCGGAGCCACACGAGGCATAGTGCCGCCGGGGCAATGTAGAGCACGCCGAACGCGGCGTCGGCCGGCCGCTCCGCCACGCCCCGCGCGATCACCGCCGCGAAGGCCGCGGTCAGCAGGATCGCGCCCCAGGCCCAGACGAAATCGCCGCGATAGCCGATGAAGACCGCGATCAGCACCGCGGCCGCCACGGCCGCCGCCACCCGCGTCGGGGCCACCGGCGCGCTCATCCCGCCCCATTCGATGGCCAGCAGCGCCACGCCGATCGCGATGAGGACGAGGTACGGCCAGCCGCCGAACCACGCCGCGGCGAGGGCAGCCGGAACCAGCACCACGGCCGACGCAACGCGCAGGCCGAGGTTTGTCCAATCGAACCGCTTAACCTGCGGCGAGGACGTCATCGGCAACGATTGCGCCATAGCGCCGATCCCGCGCGGCGAATTCCGCCAGCGCTGCTTTCAGATGCTCTTCGCCATAGTCGGGCCACAGCACGTCCTGGAACACCAGTTCGGCGTACGCCGCCTCCCACAGCAGGAAGTTCGACAGCCGCTGCTCCCCCGACGGCCGCACGATCAGGTCCGGCGGCGGGGTGCCCGCCGTCGCCAGCAAGCTCGCCAGCACCGCCTCGTTGAGGTCTTCCGGCCGCCGCCGACCGCCCGCCACGTCCTCGGCGAAGCGGCGCGCCGCATCCACGAGATCGGCCTGGCCGCCGTAGTTGAAGGCGATGTTGAGGTTGAAGGCCGTGTTGTCGGCGGTGCGCGCGTGGGCGTCGTCGATCAGCTTCAGCAGTTCGTTCGACAGGCCCTGACGCCGACCAATGACCCGCACCCGCACGCCCTCGCGATGCAGGCGCGCCAGGTCCGTCTCGAAGTATCGCTTCGGCAGGGCCATCAACTCAGCCACTTCCGCGGCGGGACGGCTCCAGTTCTCGGTCGAAAACCCGAAGACCGTCAGCGAGCCCACGCCAAGCTTCGCGGCCGCCGAGACCGTGCGCTTCAACGCCTCGACGCCGGCCCGGTGACCCAGCGATCGCGGCAGGCCCCGCTGCTTGGCCCAACGCCCGTTGCCATCCATGACAATCGCGACGTGCAGGGGCGGCGCAGCCCCTTCCCGATCAGGATTGGGCGCGTCCGCGGACGGTGGCTTCTCGGCGGCGGCCATGAGGAAACGCTAGTCCTTACGCGGGCGTCAAACGTGCATGATCTCTTGTTCTTTTGTTTTCAAGGCTTCGTCCACGCGCTTGATGGCTTCGTCGGTGATCTTCTGCACTTCCGCCTCAAAGCGCTTCTCGTCGTCCTGGCTGATGACGCCGTCCTTCTGCGCCTTGCGGCAGTCGTCGTTGGCGTCGCGACGCACGTTGCGGACGGCCACCTTCTGCTGTTCGGCGTACTTGCCGGCCAGCTTCACCAGATCCTTCCGACGCTCTTCCGTTAGGGGCGGGATGGGCAGACGCAGGGTCGTGCCATCGACGACCGGGTTCAGGCCGAGGTCCGAGGCGCGAATCGCCTTCTCCACCGACACCACCAAGGCGCGGTCCCAGACGCTGATCGTGATCATGCGCGGCTCCGGCACGCTGATCGCGCCGACCTGGTTGAGCGGGGTGGACGAGCCGTAGGCGTCGACCCGGATCTGGTCCAGCAGGCTGGCCGAGGCGCGCCCGGTCCGCAGCGAACCAAATTCGTCCTGCAGCGCCGCGACGGCCTTGTCCATGCGGTCCTTGTACTTCGAAAGCACGGGCTTTTCGGTCGTGGCCATAAGGCGTCTCCGTCTTGTATTTCCTGGCGACTGTAAGGCTTAGGCGATGGTCGTGAAGACCCCTTCGCCGTTCAGCACCTTCAGCAGATTGCCCCGTTCGCGGATGTTGAACACCACGATCGGGATATGGTTGTCGCGCATCAGGCTGACCGCCGAGGCGTCCATCACGCGCAGGTTCTTGGCCAGCACGTCCTGATAGCTGAGCGTGTCGTACCGCTTGGCCTCCGGATCCTTCTTCGGATCCGCCGAATAGACGCCGTCCACGCTGGTGCCCTTGAACAGGGCGTCGCAGCCCATCTCCGCCGAGCGGAGCGCGGCGGGCGTGTCCGTCGTGAAGAACGGCGCGCCCAGGCCGGCGGCGAAGATCACCACCCGCCCCTTTTCCAGATGCCGCAACGCGCGACGGCGGATGTAGGGCTCACAGACAGCCTCCATCGGGATCGCCGATTGGACGCGGGTATAGACGCCGGCCTTCTCCAGGGACGCCTGGAGGGCCAGCGCGTTCATGACGGTGGCCAGCATGCCCATGTAGTCGGCGCTGGCGCGCTCCATCCCGGCCTCGGCCAGGGCGGCGCCGCGGAAGATGTTGCCGCCGCCGACGACGACGCAAACCTGCACCCCGGCGTTCACCACCTGGGCGATCTCTTCGGAGACCGCGGCCAGGGTCTTGGGATCGATCCCGAAGCTGTCGCCCCCGACACCCGCCTCGCCCGACAGCTTGAGCAGGATGCGCTTATAGCGGGGAGCGGCGTCGGCCATGGGTGAGTCCTTGGGTTTCGCGGAGGGGAACATACAACAAGGGCGCGGTGCGTATAACGCACCGCGCCCCCGGTCGTCAGTAGTTCAGGCTCAGGCCTGGCCGGTCATCGAGGCCACTTCGGCGGCGAAGTCGCCTTCCGGAGCCTTCTCAACGCCCTCGCCGAGGGCGAAGCGCACGAAGGCCTTCAGAACGACCGGCGCGCCGGTTTCCTTGGCGGTTTCGGCGACCAGCTGCTCGATGGTCTGATCCGGGTTCATGACGAAGGGTTGCTTCAGCAGCACCACTTCCTCCTGCCACTTGCGGATCCGGCCCTCGACCATCTTCTCGGCGATCTCGCGGGGCTTGCCCGACTCCATCGCGGTCTGGGTCTGGATTTCGCGCTCCTTGGCGACGACGTCCGGATCCAGCTCGTCCGAGTTCAGGGCCAGCGGCGGGGTCGGCGTGCCGGCCACGTGCAGGGCGATGCGGCGGGCGACTTCAGCCAGGGCGGCCTTGTCGCCCGTGCCTTCCAGCGCCACCAGCACCGCCAGCTTGGCGACGTCGTCGCCTTGCTTGTTGTGCAGGTACAGCGAGACGGCGCCGTCGGTGACCGACAGCTTCGCCGCGCGGCGCAGGCGCATGTTTTCGCCGATCGTCGCGATCATGTTGGTGATCACGTCGCTGACGACTTCGCCCTTGGACGTCTTCGCCGAGGTGATCGCGTCCACGTCACCGTCGACCGTCAAGGCCACGTTCGCGAATTCGCGCGCGGCGTTCTGGAAGCCTTCGTTCTTGGCGACGAAGTCGGTCTCGGCGTTGAATTCGACCAGCACGCCGGTCTTGCCATCAGCCGAGATCTTGCCGGCCACCAGGCCTTCAGCCGCGGCGCGGTCGGCCTTCTTGGCGGCCTTGGCCAGGCCCTTGGTCCGCAGCCAGTCCATGGACGCTTCGACGTCGCCGCCGTTTTCCGTCAGGGCCTTCTTGCAGTCCATCATGCCGGCGCCGGATTTTTCGCGCAGGTCTTTGACCAGCGCAGCGGTGATTTCCGCCATGGTCAGCTCCTCTTAGGTCTTTGAATCACGACGGACCCCCGTATGAGGGCCCGCCGTCAGGGTTTTGTGTCAGCCAGCGCCCGAAAGCGCTCAGCCGGCCTGTTCTTCGCTCGCCGCATCCGCCGCGGGGGCTTCGGCGCCGGTCATCTCGGCTTCGAGGGCCGCGGCTTCCGGCGCGGAGACCTCGGGCTCGGCGACGGCTTGCGGCGTCAGCTCGCGGGCCAGGGTCGGCTCCATCGGCGCTTCCGAGGCGCCCAGGTCGACGCCCGCGGCCGACTGGCCAGCGGCCAGGCCGTCCAGGACGGCGTCGGCCAGCAGGTCGCAGTACAGCTGGATCGCGCGGGCGGCGTCGTCGTTGCCGGGGATCGGATAGGTGATGCCGTCCGGGTTCGAGTTGGTGTCGAGGATGGCGATGACCGGGATGTTCAGCTTCCGGGCTTCCTGGATCGCGATCGCTTCCTTGTTGGTGTCGATCACGAACATCAGGTCGGGGATGCCGCCCATGTCCTTGATGCCGCCCAGGGACAGTTCCAGCTTGTCGCGCTCGCGCGTCAGCTGCAGCAGTTCCTTCTTGGTGCGGCCTTGGCCTTCGCCGGCCAGCAGGCTGTCGACTTCACGCAGACGCGCGATCGAGCCCGAGACGGTGCGCCAGTTGGTGAGCGTGCCGCCCAGCCAGCGGTGGTTCACATAGTACTGGGCGCAGCGCTTGGCGGCCGTGGCCAGCGGCTCGGAAGCCTGGCGCTTCGTGCCCACGAACAGGATGCGGCCGCCGCCGGCGGCGACTTCACGCACCTTCACCAGCGCCTGGTGCAGCAGCGGGATCGACTGCGACAGGTCGATGATGTGGATGTTGGAGCGCGAGCCGAAGATGTACTTGTCCATCTTCGGGTTCCAGCGGTGAGTCTGGTGGCCGAAGTGGGCGCCGGCTTCGAGCAGTTGGCGCATGGAGAATTCGGGCAGAGCCATAGTCTGTATCTCGTCTTTCTTCCGGTTGGACCGCCGCAGGTAAACCCTCCGAAGAGGACCGGAACGGACTGGGACGGGATGTCTCCCCG
>JAIXTR010000439.1 GCA_027483845.1 Caulobacteraceae bacterium
ATCGCCGGCGGCGCCGAGGCCGAGGCCGAGGCGGATCAGAGCGGTGGCGGCGCGGCCGCCGTGGGGGCGCTGCTCGAGACGGCGGCCGCTCCCATCCGCGAGGCCGAGCGGAAGGTCGGTGTCGAACTGTCCGGCATGGCGGCGCAAGGCGACGCTGTGATCCAGGTGCTGACCCAAGCCATGTCGCGGTTGAACTTCCAGGCTGAGGTGAGTGGCGTGCTGCTCGCCGCCAGCGACAGCCTACGACCGGCCGCGATGGCCGATGTGGAATCGCTGGACGAAACGGCCGCCGCAACCCTGGCCGAGGTCATGGCGGAGATCGGCAAGCACTACACGATGGTGCGCGAGCGGCAGATCCACGCGGCCTATGTGCCGCCGGCCACCGAGGGGTAGCTCCCCCTCAGACGGCCATGGCGCCGAGGCGGAGGACCTCGGCGGCGATGCGGCCCAAGGGCAGGATCTTCATGGCGGCGCCCCGGGCGATGGCTTCCTTGGGCATGCCGAAGACGATCGAGGTCGCCTCGTCTTGGGCGATGGTGTAGGCGCCGGCCTGCTTCATTTCGTCGAGGCCGCGGGCGCCGTCGTCGCCCATGCCGGTCATGATCACGCCGACGGCGTTCGAGCCTGCCGACCTGGCGGCGGAACGGAACAGGACGTCGACCGAGGGGCGGTGCCTGGAGACCAGGGGACCGTTTTTGACGGCAACATGGTAGCGGGCTCCTGAGCGCTCCAAAAGCGTGTGCAGGTTGCCCGGCGCAATCAGGACGCGTCCTCGCAGGACGGCGTCGCCGTCAGCGGCTTCCTTGACCTCGACCTCGCAGATGTCGTTCAGGCGGCGTGCAAAGGCGGCGGTGAACTTCTCGGGCATGTGCTGGACGATGACGATGCCCGGCGCATTGCTGGGCAGGGCCTGCAGCACCTCGCGCAGGGACTCCGTCCCGCCCGTGGACGCGCCGATGCAGATGACCGTCTCGGTGGTCCGCGCCATGGCCTTTGTCCCCTCGCGCGGGGGCGGCAGCATGGCGTCGGCGGTCAGCTTCTTTTCCGGCGTGCGCATGCCGACGGCCGGTCGTGGCGTGCGGACGGAGACGCGCGCCTGGGCCGCGCCCTTCACGGCGTCGCAGATCCGCGCCCGGGATTCCTGCAGATGGTCGGCCACGCCCAGCTTGGGCTTCAGGATCACATCGACCGCCCCGGCTTCCAGGGCCTGCATCAGGGTCTCGGACCCGTGCTCGGTCAACGAGGAGCACATGACCACCGGGATGGGGTGCTGGCTCATCAGCTTGCGCAGGAAGGTGATCCCATCCATGCGCGGCATTTCGACGTCGAGGGTGATGACGTCGGGTACTTCCTTGGCGATCGCCCGGGCGGCAGAGAAGGGATCGGCGGCGGTGGCGATCACCTCGATCTGCGGATCCTCCTGCAGCACGGCGGTCAGCGTCTGGCGGACCGTCGCGGAGTCGTCGACGATGAGGACACGGATCTTGCGGGGCATGGGTCAGATCCTCTGGAACACGGTGCCCGCGGCGGTGCGGACAGGGAGATCGACGCCGACGATGGTCTCGGAATGCCCGAGGAATAGGTAGCCGCCCGGCCGCAGATGTGTGCAGAGGCGCTTCAGCACCATCGCTTGCGTTGGCTTATCGAAATATATCAATAAGTTGCGGCAGAAAATCATGTCCAGATCGCGAGGCGCGACGTAGGTCGGATCCATCAGATTCTGGCGGACGAACGACAGCTTCGAGCGCAGGTTGGGCGCGATCCGCACGGTCTTGTTCGCGGGATCACGCGACACAAGCAGGTGCCGCTGTCGGAGGGCGAGCGGCACCGGCTCGATCATCGCGGCCGGATAGATGCCGAGTAGCGCCTCGGCCAGGACCTGGGTGCAAAGGTCGGTGGCGAAGATCGAGTAGTCCAACCCGCGGTTCGCCTGACAGAAGTCCTCCATCAGCATGGCGATCGTGTACGGCTCCGCACCGATCGAGCACGCCGCGCTCCAAACGCGGACCTGACGGCGACCTTCCTTGACGAAGCCCGGCAAGGCCACGTTGGTCATGAAGTCGAAGTGGACAGGCTCGCGAAAGAAGTCGGTCTTGTTGGTGGTCACCACATCGATGAGATGGATGGCCTCGGCGTCGATGCCGCCCTTCTCGAACAGGAATACGCAGTACTCGTCGAGACTTTGCAGCCCCTGGTCGCGGACGCGTTTGCGCAGGCGACCTTCCAGCATGGTCTTCTTTGCCGGCGGCATCTTGATACCGCTGTACTCATGGATGAACTGCGCCAGGCGGCGATAGTTCGTCGCGCTGAGCGTATCGGCGATGTCGAGATTGTAGGCGCGTTCAGCCGACACAGGTGATCATCCGTTCTGGAGCGTTGCGGCGCGGCCGTTCAGGCCGCGACGTCAGCCGCCACGGGCAGGGCCGCGGCTTCCTGGCTTGTGAGCAGGCGGGCGAGTTGGAACAGGACGACGAACCCGTCGTCGCGTCGCACCACGCCGGCGATGTAGTCGGACCGCCAGGCCACGCCGATATCCGGGGCCGGCTCGATCTGGTCGGTCGAGACGGTGACCACCTCGATCACGCGGTCAGCGACCAGGCCCAGCGACAACAACCGGCCTTCGATGGGAACATCCAGCACCAGGATGCGGGTGCTGGGTCCCGGCGGCACGGCCGGGAGCCCCAGCTTGGTCCGCAAATCGATGGTGGCTGTGCCTCGGCCCCGCACGTCGGTCAGGCCGAGCAGATAGGCCGGACCTTCCGGAATGGCGAAGGGCTGGCGATAGTCCAGAATCTCCCGGACATACTCCACCGGTACGGCGAAGACCTCGGCGCCAAGACCCAGGGTCACGTACTGCGCTTCAGAAGCGGTCATCTCAAGCATACTCCCGGAAGGCGACGTCCTGATCGTCAGGTCCGCCCTTTGTGAGATCGAGGGCAAAACCCTGCGCCGCGGCTTGCTGGGCCTTCACAGACCGGCCTTCGGGACGCGCGGCCTTGGCGCGGGCGCGGCCAGGCGCCGGCTTGCGCGCGGGCGCTGCGGGCGCGGCGGCGGGGGCGAGATCGGCAGCCTCGACGCGGAAAAAGGCCATCGACGCCTGCATCTCTTCCGCCTGAGCGGCAAGTTCCTCGGACGTCGCCGCCATCTGCTCGGAGGCGCTGGAGTTGGTCTCGGTCACCTTGTCGAGTTGCTGAATGGCGTCGTTGATCTGCGAGGCCCCGATGTCCTGCTCGCGGCAGGCGGCGCTGATCTCGGCGACGAGTTCCGACGTGCGGCGAATGTCCGGGACCAGGCGGGTCAGCATCTCGCCGGCTGACTGGGCGGCCTTGACCGTGTCGCTGGAGACCGCGCCGATCTCGGTGGCCGCCGTATGACTAAAAACAAAAAGCTTGCGGACTTCCGACGCGACAACGGCGAAGCCCTTGCCGTGCTCGCCGGCCCGGGCGGCTTCCACCGCCGCGTTGAGGGCCAGAAGGTCGGTCTGGCGTGCGATCTCCTGCACGATGGTGATCTTCTCGGCGATGGTCTGCATCGCGGCGACCGCGCGGGCGACAGCCTCCCCGGACGCTTCAGCGTCCTTTGACGACTGGCGGGCGATCTGTTCGGTCTGGGCGGCGTTGTCGGCCGTCTGTTTGATGTTGGAAGCCATCTCTTCCATCGAGGCCGAGGCCTCTTCGACGGAGGCCGCCTGCTCGGTGGCGCCTTGGCTGACCTGCTCGGCCGTGGCCGACAGCTCCTGGCTGCCGGCGGCGACCTGTTCCGAGGCGGAGGACGCATTCGCGACGACCGAGCGCAGGCGCTCCACCATCCGCGTCAGGGCCAGACCCAGAACATCCTTTTCGGACTGCGCTTGCGGCCGAACCGTGAGGTCGCCCTCCGCCACCTTGTGCGCCACGGCGGCCTGGGCGCGGAGGTTCTTCGTCATGCGATTCACGGTGTCGACCAGATCCTTGATCTCGTCGTTCGTGCTGACGTTGATCGTCTGATCGAGATCGCCGATAGCGACGGCCTCGGTCAGGTCGGAGATTTTCTTGAGGCCCCGGCTGATCGTCAGCGCCAACCACGTCGCTGCCACGACCGCGACCAGGAACGAGACGAGCAGCACGCTGATCAAGGCATTGCGCGCCAGCTCGTAGTCGGCGGTCCCTTGAGCCTCCGCCGCGTGCAGTTCGGCGCGCGAGAGGTCGACCAGTTCGGCTCCAATACGATTCACCGACTCGTTGACCGTCCGGAGATCGGTCGACATGAGCGTCTTCGCCTGCTCGACCTGACCGTCCGTGATGAGGCCGCGGATTTGCGCGTCAAGCGCCAGGAACTTCCCGCCCTCGGTGCGCAGCGTGTCCCACTTGGGTTTGTCGGCGCCGACGGGGATGTCCTTCGAGCTCGCCAACAGTTCGGCGAACCGGGTGTTGAAGGTCTCGGCCTTGGCGTTGTGAGCGCGCCGTTCAGCAGCGTCGTCGGTCATCGCCATATTCTTCTGCGCGCGACCGACCTGGAGCAGGGCGATGTCGATCGCCTGCGCTGTCTCAAGTCGTAGGGCCGGACCCCGGACCATGGCCGTCTGGGCCGTGTTCAGCTTATTCAGCTGGATGACCCCGAACATCGTCGAGCCGACCATCAGAGCGATGATCAGCCCGAAGGCCAAACCCAATTTCAGCTTGATCGAGAGGCGCATCTGTCAGCTCCCGGGACCAGGGTCCCAATTTTCGGTTAGGCGACGCTGAGATCCCGCTCCGCGTCGTCGCAGAGACTCAGCCGTACTGGCGGAAAGCGTCGTCGTGTTCGTCGGGTCCGCCCTGTGCGAGGTCGAGGGCGAAGCCCTTGACCGCGGACTGCTGGGCCTGGACGCTTCGGGACACCGGGCGCTTGGGCGCCGGACTCCGGGCGGGTCGGCTATCCCTTGCCGGCGGCGCGGCCCGGCGTGGTGCTCGACCACCGTCGTCCGTGCGGAAGAAGGCGATTGTCGCCTGCAGTTCTTCGGCCTGGGCAGCCAGTTCCTCGGAGGTCGAGGACATCTGTTCCGAGGCGCTGGAGTTGGTCTGGGTGACCTTGTCCAGCTGCTGGATGGCCTCGTTGATCTGGGCGGCGCCGATGTCCTGCTCGCGGCAGGCGGCGCTGATCTCGGAGACCAGTTCCGCCGTGCGACGGATGTCGGGCACCAGGCGGGTCAGCATCTCGCCGGCGGACTGAGCGGCCTTGACCGTATCACTGGAGACGGCGCCGATTTCGGTCGCCGCAGTCTGGCTGCGCTCAGCCAGTTTGCGGACTTCCGAGGCGACGACCGCGAAACCCTTGCCGTGCTCGCCGGCGCGGGCGGCTTCCACCGCCGCGTTGAGAGCGAGTAGATCGGTCTGGCGGGCGATTTCTTGCACGATGGTGATCTTTTCGGCGATCGTCTGCATCGCGTTGACGGCGCGGGTCACGGCCTCGCCCGAGGCCTCGGCGTCCTTGGACGACTGGCGGGCGATCTGTTCGGTCTGGGCGGCGTTGTCGGCGGTCTGCTTGATGTTGGCGGCCATCTCTTCCATCGAGGCCGAGGCCTCTTCAGCCGCGGCGGCCTGCTCCGTCGCGCCGGAGCTCACCTGTTCGGCGGCCGAGGACAGCTGCTGGCTTCCGGCCGCGACCTGCTCGGAGGCCGTCACGACGTCGCCCACGACGCTGCGGAGCCGATGGACCATTCGCTCCAGCGCCGAACCCAGCGAGTCCTTTTCCGAAAGCGGCTTGGCGTCGATGGTCAGGTCCCCATCGGCGACCTTGTCGGCGATGGCTGCGGTGCGACGGAGCTGGCTCACCATGCGCTCCAGGGCCAGGCCCAGGGTATCCTTGTCGGAGAGCGGCTTCGGCTCGACGGTCAGGTCGCCGTCGGCCACGGCGTCCGCGACCTTGGCGCTGGCGCGCAGGTTGACGGTCATGCGATTGACCGCGTCGATCACATCCTTGATTTCGTCGTTGCCGGTGGCGGTGATGGTCTGGCTGAGGTCACCGATCCCCACGGCGTCGGTCAGGTCCGATACCTTCTTCAGGCCACGGCTGATGGTGAGGGACAGCCAGGACGCGGCGGCCACGGCAATCAGCAGAGAGGCCAGCAGGGTTCCGATCAGCAGGTTCCGCGCCAAGGCGAAGTCGGCGTCGCTCTGCCGTTCGGTGGCCTCGAGCTGCGACTTGGACAGCGCGACCAGTTCATCGACCTGCTGGAACACCGCATCATGCACAGCATGCTGCTTGATCAGCAGGATCTGGGCGGCTTCTTCGCGACGATTGGCCAGCGCGAGTTGGCGAGCTTCCGTATCGAGCGGCTCAAACTCTTCCCACTTGTTGCGGAGCGCCTGCCACTTGGGCTTGCCCTCGGCGCTGGCGAGCTTCTCGGACTCCGCCAGGATCTCCAAGAAGTGCTTCTTCTCGGTCTCGGCTTGGGTGTTGTCCCGCGTGTTCAGGGCCGCATCGTTGGTGAGCGCCATGTTCCGCTCGGCGCGAACGATGTGCAGCAGCGCGATGCTGAGCGCCTGAGCGTTCTCCAGCCGCTTGGCCGGCCCCGAGATCATCTGCGCCTTGGCCGTGTTGATCTTGTTGAGCTGGAAGATGCCGAAGGACGTGGCGCAGACCATCAGGACGATGATCAGGGCGAAGGCCAGGACCAGCTTGAGTTTAAGTGTAAAGCGCATCGTCGAGCTCCGGGGCCGGTTCTCCGGCCCAGATCATTGGATCGGGCGCGGAGACGACCTCCGCGCCCGTGGGTTCACTCAGCCGTACTGGCGGAAAGCTTCGTCCTGGTCGTCGGGGCCGCCGTGAGCCATGTCGAGCGCGAAGCCCTTGGCTGCGGCCTGCTGAGCGTGGACCGACTTCGACGACGCATGGCTGGGTGCGGGGCGCGGCGCGCTGGCCTTGGCCCTTGTCTTTGCCTTGACGAGCGACGTGGCCCGGGCCGGCGTCCGACCGGTATTGTCGGTGCGGAAGAAGGAGATCGACGCTTGCAGCTCCTCGGCCTGGGCAGCCAACTCCTCCGAGGTCGAGGACATCTGCTCCGAAGCGGCGGAATTCGTCTGAGTGACCTTGTCCAGCTGCTGGATGGCCTCGTTGATCTGGGCGGCGCCGATGTCCTGCTCGCGGCAGGCGGCGCTGATCTCGGTGACCAGCTCGGCCGTGCGACGGATGTCGGGCACCAGGCGGGTCAGCATCTCACCCGCTGACTGCGCAGCCTTGACGGTGTCGCTGGACATGGCGCCGATCTCGGTGGCCGCACTCTGGCTGCGTTCCGCCAACTTGCGGACTTCCGAGGCGACGACCGCGAAGCCCTTGCCGTGTTCGCCGGCGCGGGCGGCTTCCACCGCCGCGTTGAGGGCCAGCAGGTCGGTCTGGCGGGCGATCTCCTGAACGATCGTGATCTTCTCGGCGATCGTCTGCATGGCGCTGACGGCGCGGGTCACGGCCTCGCCGGAAGCTTCCGCGTCCTTCGACGACTGGCGGGCGATCTGCTCGGTCTGGGCGGCGTTGTCGGCCGTCTGCTTGATGTTGGCCGCCATCTCTTCCATCGAGGCCGAGGCCTCCTCAGCGGATGCCGCCTGCTCGGTGGCGCCCTGGCTGACCTGGTCGGCGGCGGAGGACAGCTGCTGGCTTCCGGCGGCCACCTGCTCGGACGCCGTCGAGGCGTCGCCGACCACTGAGCGCAGACGCTCGATCATCGCGTTCACGTCGACCAGCAGGTCGCCGATCTCGTCGCGGGTGGTGATGTCTACCGTCCGCGTCAGGTCACCGTCGGCGACCGTCTTGACGGCGTCGGCCGCACGGCCAAGGCCTTTACCGATCGTCAGGATGATCCAGAACGCGGCGCCCACCGAAATCAGCAGCGCCGCAACAAGGGTGCCGACCAAGATGTTCCGACTGTCGAGATAGAGCGTCTCGGCCTTCGCAGAGGCGTCGCTCAGCTGCTCCCGTTGGATGACGACGATCTTGTCCACCAGATCGGACATGCGGTTCATCAGAACGCCGCCCTGGCCGAATGAAATGGCGACCGCCTGGGCCGTCTCATTGCGGATACCGAAGGCGCGGATCTGGGCGTCGAGAAGCTTGTACTCTTCAAACGTCGCGCGCAGCTCCTGCCACTTCGGCTTGCTAACCGACGTCGCGAGGCTCTCGCCCTTGTCGATCAGCTCGGAGACTTCAGCGAGGGCCGCCAGGCCCTTGGCTTCGTTCTTGCGCGCATCGGCGGGATCGACCTGCAGGATGACGTTCTTCTGCTGCCGCACCGACTCCAGGAAGGCGCCACGCACTCGATGGGCGACATCGAGCCGAGCGGCGGGGCCGCTGATGGCCTTGTCCATGGACTCATTCAGCTGCTGGAGCTGGACCGTCGCAAAGGCGCCGATGCCGAGCATGATGACAAGGATTGCGGCAAAGGACGCGATAAGCTTGAGTTTGATGGTGAAGCGCACGGTTGGCCTCGGGGGTCAGGAGACGGACTGAAGGGACGGCGCTGCAGCGCGGGGCTCGCCGCGTTCGGCGAAAATGCAGGCCAGATCGGGAAGGATGATGGGTTCGCCCGCCCGGCGGGCGATGCGGCTGACGTAATCCTGGCGCCAGCGCATGCCGATCGACGGCGGCGGCTCCGTATCGGCCAGCGGCAGGCTGGTGACCTCGTGGACCTTGTCGGCCCGCAGGCCGACGAGAGTGGGGTCGCCCTCAAGATCCAGTTCGATCACGACGATGCGGCTGTCCGGTGTGTCGTCCGCTCGGCCCAGCCCGAAGGCGAGGCGCAGGTCGGCAACGGGGATGACGCGGCCGCGGAAGTTCATCACCCCGCTGACGAAGGCCGCGGCGCCGGGCACCTCGGTCTCGTCCGGCAGGTCGAGGATCTCGCGGACCAGCCCGGCCTCAAGGGCGAAGGTCTCGCCCCGAATGTCGAAGGTCAGAACCTGCAGGTCGTCGTCGTTGGCGGCGGTTTCGATCTGGATCATGGGGTCAGCTCGCCACGCGGAATTGTTTTTCGAGGCGTTGGCCCGCCTCGACGAGGTGGGGCACGTCCAGGATCAGGGCCACGCCGCCGTCGCCCAGGATCGTCGCGCCGGAAAACGTCTCGACGTCGGCGTGCAGCTTGGAGAGCGACTTGATGACCGTCTGGTGGTCGCCAATGATCTGGTCGACGACCAGGCCCACGCGGGCCTCGCCGGTGGAGACCACAACGACCTTCTGGTGCGGCCCGGGGTCGTCGGCTGTGCGGAACAACTCGCGCAGCCGCACGAAGGGCACGAACTCGTCGCGGAGCGAGATCAGGCTGCGGCCGGCGGACCGGGTGTCCTGCTCGACGCTCAGCTCGACGCATTCCTCGACGGCGGCCAGGGGCACGACGTAGCGGCCGGAGCCGACGCGGACCAGCAGGCCGTCGATGATCGCCAGCGTCAGCGGGATGCGCAGGGAGACCTGCGAGCCCTGGCCCGGGACCGAGGTGATGTCGATGGCGCCGCGCAGGCTCTCGATGGTGCGCTTGACCACGTCCATGCCGACGCCACGGCCGGACAGGTTGGTCACGGTGGCGGCGGTGGAGAAGCCGGGGGCGAAGATCAGCTGCAGCAGGTCGGCGTCGCTGAGGTTGGCGCCGGGGGCGATCAGGCCATTCTGCTCGGCCTTGGCGCGGACCCGCTCGCGGTCGATGCCGCGGCCGTCGTCGGTGACCGTGATCACCACCTCGGCGCCGGAGTGGCGGGCCGACAGCACCAGCTTGCCCGCCAGGGGCTTGCCGGCGGCGGCGCGCTGCTCGGGCGTCTCCAGGCCGTGGTCGGCGGCGTTGCGGATCACGTGGATCAACGGATCGGCCAAGCGCTCGATGATGGTCTTGTCGAGCTCGGTGGTCTCGCCCTCGGTGGAGAGCTCGATGGTCTTGCCGGTGTCGCGCTGCAGGTCGTGGATCAGGCGGCGGAAGCGGCCGAACAGGGTCGAGATCGGCACCATGCGCACGACCATCATGGTGTCGCGCAGTTCGGAGGCCAGGCGTTCCACCTCCTCCGAGACCGAGCGCAGGGCCATGTCGGTCGAGGCGCCGGCGATCTGCTTCAAGCGGGACTGGGCGATGACCAGCTCGCCGACCCGGTCCATCAGCTCGTCCAGCCGCTCGGCTGGGACGCGCAGGGTGGTGTCGGCCTTCTTGGTCTCATCGGCCTTCTTTGCGGGTTCGGTCGGGGCGGCGGCGCGGACGGGCGGGGGCGCGTCCGGCGTGGCGGCGGGGGCGGCTTCGGGCTCGGCCTTGGCCGCCGTGTCGGGGATGTGATCTTCGGCGGCCTGCAGCGCGCCGACCTCGACGATCTCCAGCGCCATATCGTCCATGACGAAGAGGAAGACGTCCTCGATGGCCGCCCGCGTCACGTCGCCGGCCAGGCTCACGTCCCAGGCCAGGTGGCAGTCGGTGGGGTTCAGGTCGTCGATCGCCGGGACGGCCTCGGTCGAGGCGACGATGCGGCAGTCGCCGAGATCGCGCAGTTCGGCCAGCAAGCCCAGCGGATTGGTGCCGTTGGCCATGGCGTCGATCGGCAGCGAGAACCGCACGCGCCAGCTCTTCGCCGCGGGGGCGGCCGTCGTCGGCGCAGCGCCGTCGCCGGCCTCCAGCACGCGATAGAGCTCGGCCAGCAGGGCATCGCCCACGGCCGGGTCGGGATCGCCTTCCACCAGCGCCCGCATGTGGTCCCGGGCGTTGAGGACGCAGGTGATCAGTTCGGGGGTGGCCGGGGCCAGACCCTTGCGGACCCGGTCGAAGGCCGTCTCGCAGTGGTGGGTGAACGCGGCCAGCGCCTCCATGCCGAACATCGCGCCCGACCCCTTCAGGGTGTGCAGGCTGCGGAAGACGGCGTCGACGAGGTCACGATCATCCTGACGATCGGCCAGGTCCAGCAGGCCCTGTTCGATGGCCTCGAGCAGCTCGCGCGCCTCGAGGCGGAAGATCTCCGCGGGATCCTGCAGGCTCACTTGGTGAGCACCTTC
>JAIXTR010000170.1 GCA_027483845.1 Caulobacteraceae bacterium
GCGGCTTCGACGAGGCCGCCGCCGCAGGCCTCTGCTACACCTCCGGGACGACCGGCAATCCCAAGGGCGTGCTCTACGGCCACCGGTCGAACTACCTGCACGCGATGATGTCGCTGCAGCCGGACGCGCTGAACCTGTCGGCCCGCGACACCATCCTGCTGAGCGTGCCGATGTACCACGCCAACGCCTGGGGCGTGATGTACTCGGCCCCCATGGTCGGGGCGAAGCTGGTCCTGCCCGGCCAGCGGCTGGACGGCGCCGCGCTGCATGAGCTGATGGAGACCGAGGGCGTCACCTATTCGGCCGGCGTGCCCACGCTGTGGCAGATGCTGCTCACCCACCTGCGCGACACCGGCGGCAAGCTGTCGACGCTGCAGCGGCTGACCGTCGGCGGGTCGGCCTGTCCGGAATCGCTGATCCGCGCCTTCCGCGACGACTATGGGGTCGACGTCTATCAGGGCTGGGGCATGACCGAGACCTCGCCGCTTGCCACGGTCTCGGTCCCCTCGCCGAAGGTCGCCGCCCTGCCCTTCGACCAGCAGCTGGCCTACAAGCTCAAGCAGGGTCGGCTGCTCTCGAACCTCGACCTCAAGCTGGTGGACGACGCCGGCCAGCGGCTGCCGCACGACGGCAAGACCTTCGGCCGGCTGATGGTCAAGGGGCCGACCATCGCCTCGGCCTACTACGGCCAGCCGCACAACAGCGCGTTGGACGCGGAGGGCTTCTTCGACACGGGCGACGTCTCGACCCTCGACCCCGACGGCTACATGCAGATCACCGACCGGGCCAAGGACGTGATCAAGTCCGGCGGCGAGTGGATCAGCTCCATCGACGTAGAGAACATCGCGGTCGGCCATCCCAAGGCGGCCCTATGCGCGGTGCTGGGCGTGGTGCATCCCAAGTGGGACGAGCGGCCGATCCTGCTGGTGCAGCTGGAGCCCGGCCAGAGCGCCGAAAAGCAGGAGTTCCTGGACTATCTGGACGGCAAGATCGCCCGCTGGTGGATGCCGGACGACGTGCTGTTCGTCGACGAGATCCCACTCGGGCCGACCGGCAAGATCGACAAGAAGCGGCTGCGGACCACGCTGACCGGCTACGAACTGCCCTTCGATCCCGGCCTCAAGCGATAGGGACCGCCGCGGCCCCCGCTCAGCAGCCGATCCGCCGCAGACCCGCCTTCAGGAACCCGAAGAGGCCGAAGGCGACGAGGCCGGTGGCGATGAGGGCCAGCAGAACAGGACCGAACGGCTGGTCACGGAGAAGGTCGAGCGCGCCGCCCAGGCCCCGCGCTTCGGAGGCGCGGGCGTGCCAGCCGGCGGAGAGCATCACCAGACCCGCGGGCGCCATCGCCAGGCCCCGGCCCGCATAGCCCACGCGGGCCAGCCCGCCCGTCCAGCCGGCCGCCTGGCCGTCGCAGTCCAGGCTGTCCGTGAAGTGGTCGCTGAAGGCCCGCACAATGTTCGCGGCGCCGACGCCCAGGATGACCGCACCAGCGCCCATGACCAGGACGTCGCCCCAGGGCATGGCGAGCGCGTTCTGAACCGCCGCCTGCGTCTTGGCCTGGTCGTCCGCCTCGTGCAGGTCCTCGATGGCGTCCAGCAGGCCGAAGACCGAGATGGCGAGGCCGCCATAGACCAGTCCGCTGATCGCCTTGCCGATGCGCGAGGCCAGGGCGGAGGGGCTGGCCCCCAGTCGGTCGGCGTCGAACAGCGCCTGCAGCGCGCGCCAGCCGGCAAAGGCGTAGAGCCCGAGGCCGGTGACCCAGAGCAGCGCCAGGCCCAGAGGCCAATCGCCCCAGGCTTCCATCGCCTCCACCGCGCCGACCGCTCGGGGCGCGAGGCCGGCGGCGGCCATCAGACCGATCGTTCCGATGCTGACGTAGACGGCGCCGCGCGCCGCGTAGCCCAGGCGCGCGGCCCACTCGAGCAGGCGGGCCAGGGGCGCGATCAACTGGGGAAAGCGCATAGCGCCCGGCAGGCGCATGACCAGGCGGCGGGGGCCCGGGCTGGTCATGCCGCCTTGCGGTCGAGCGAGAGGGCGTAGGTCCGACAGTGCTCGAGATAGGCGCGTTCATGGATCCCAAGCAGGTCCACCACGCCCGACCAGAGCCAGTTGGGCGCGTCGAGACGCGCCGTGCGGGCCTTCTGCAGATCGGACAGCCAGCTGGCGCGGGTGGCCTTGTCCATCTGCCGGCCGTGAGCCTTGCCGACGACGCTGGCGAGATAGGCGGCGAGCTCGACAGCCTGTACCTGGGTCAGGCGCTCGACCTCGAGCTTCAGGTCCTGGGGCATCAGTTCGCGCAGCACCACCGGGCGCCCCAGCAGCCGCGCGGCCACCATCCGCTGGCCCAGGTTGGGCGACAGCGCGCGGGCGCCCGTGACCACGCGCACGGCGTTGTCCCGCGGCATCGACGCGCCGGCGGCTCGCGGCGCCGCGGCGGTCACCGCCTCCTTGATGTCCACCAGGCAGAGCGACGAGGACTTCCCTTCTCCGACCCTGAGCATCGCGGCGTAGCGCAGCCGCCCGAGCGAACTGCAGCCCTTCATCCAGTAGGCGGCGTCCACCACGGCGATCGGCGCATCCGCCCCGCGCGACTGAAGCCGGGTGACCAGATCGTGCATGTCCTTGTTCTGGAACACGTCGCTCAGGGCGGCGCGTTCGTCGTCGGTCAGCGCCCAGAAGGTCTTGCCCAGCGGCATCATGGGCTCGACAGTCTCGAGCCGCTCGGCGGCGAGATGCCGCCAGCGCCGACGAACCGAGCGGTCGAGAAGGTGGCCGATGGCCTTGGGTCGCAGGTCCAGTTCCGCCGCACGATCGAAATCGCCGGACAGCGCCGCCTCGTAGCCGGCCGTCAGGTGTTCCAGGATCCGGGCGGTGACGACCCCGGGCAGATCGGATCCTCGCGCCGCCGACGCCAGCGACAGGCCGAGCCGGATCAGGTCGTGGGCGGGGTTGCCGATGACGGTCTGGTCCAGATCCCGGATCTGAACCGCCACCCGGCCCTTGCGGTCGGCCAACGGCCCCAGGTTGCCAAGGTGACAGTCACCGCAGATCCAGACCGCCGGACCTTCCGGCACGTCGACGGGCCCCGCCTCCAGCCAGTCGTAGAACTTGATCGTGCTGCCCCGCACATAAGCGTGGGCCGAGCGGGCCATCTTGAGGTTCTGCACCTCGCGAAGCCGGGTCGCGCGCTTTTCGGGTGGAACCATGGCCGCCTTCCGTCGGGGCCCCAGTTGTTCGCCCCGCCGCTTGAGCGCACGGCCGCGCTTTGGGTTCCGACGACCGCGGCGCCCGACGGCGCGTCAGGCGACGGAATCCCCCGGCACGTCCTCGCCCACGTCGTCAGCCAGGTTCCGACCGACGATCGTCAGCGCCTTCCGCAGGGTGGCGACCTCGGCCTTGGTCAGGCCCGCCAGGGCGATCTGGTTGACCTCGGCGACAGCCGGCAACAGCACCGCCTCGAGCCCGCGGGCCGTGTCGGTGAGGAAGACGTGGACCTTGCGCCGGTCGTCCTCGCTCTTCACCCGGGTGACGAAGCCGGACCGCTCAAGGCTCTTGAGCGCGATGACGGTGGTGGGTTCACGCATCCCAACGCGGCGGGACAGTTCGCGCTGGGTCAGGCCGTCCTCACGCCACAGCACGCGGAGAAAGCGCCACTGGCCGCTGGACACGCCATGCGGCGACGTCCGAACCTCCAGCGCCCGGGCGAACGCGCGAAACGCGATGCGGGTCAGGTATCCGATGCTGTTGGTGGGGTCGGCGTAGAGTTGTGTGTCGCTCATATCCCCGACCATTCCACCGCTCGCGAA
>JAIXTR010000457.1 GCA_027483845.1 Caulobacteraceae bacterium
CCGGGTGCGCGTCACCGAGGACGTGCCCATCCGCGTCGACAGCTACGCCACGCTGGAGCCCCAGGGCATCACCGGCCTGAACTACATCCAGATCACCGCCGGAACCGGCACGCTGGCCCTGCTCAAGGACGCCGACAAGCCCCGTTGCGAGCGCCTGGGCATGGGCCGCGACTGCGTTCCCGTGATCCGCAGCCAGCGGAGCGCGATCTCCGATCTTCTGGAGGGCGGCGGCACCGTGCTGACCCGCACCATCGAGGCGCTGGACCGGATCAACCGCGTCCTGTCCGACCAGAACATCAAGACGTTCTCGGCGGCCATCTCCGACGCCCAGGCGGTCACGGCCGAACTCCGCGAACGCAAGGCCATCATCGCCGACGCCCAGAGCGCCCTGCAGCGCATCGACGCCGCCGCCGACGAGATCGCCAAGCTCTCGGCCTCGACGCGCGGCGTCGTGGACGGCGACGGCCGCCGGGCCATCGCCAACGTGGCTGACGCGGCCGAAGAGGCCAAGGCTGCCGCAAAGGACACCCGCGCCATGATCGACAGGCTTCAAGGACCGGCCTCCGACTTCGCCACCAACGGCCTGCCGCAGGTGACCACCGCCGTCATCCAGCTGCAGACCACGGCCGAGTCGCTGGAGCGGCTGATCAACGAGCTGCAATCCAATCCCACCGGCGCCCTGGGCAAGGCCAAGGCCGAGGAAGTGAAGGTGCCCCAATGATCCGCTCGTCCGCCCTGCTCCGCCTGGCCGCCGTCGGCGCCTCGGCGCTCGCGCTCTCGGCCTGCGTCTCGCTCCTGCCCAAGACCAAGCCGGCCCACCTCTATCGCTTCGGCCAACCCGTCGCGGCGTCCACGGTCGACGTTGCGGTCGGCGATGTCGGCGTCCTGCGCACCAACGCCGCCTTCCAGCGGGAGTCCGCGGGCGATCGCCTGCTGACCATCACCAACGGCAAGGCGGCCTACGTGGCCGAGACGCGCTGGGTCGCCCCTGCGGCGGTCCTGTGGGATCAGGCTGTCGTGGCGGCGTTCGACGCCGACCCTGGCCCGGTGCGGCTGGTCGCCCGCGGTGAGCCCGCGCCGACGCCCTATATCCTCAGGCTCGACGTGCGAAACTTCGAGACCCACTACGACAGGGGCGCCAAGGGTGCGCCGCTGATCGTCGTGCGCGTGCGGGCCGCGATGACCAGCACCACCGATCGCGGCGTGGTGGGCGAAAAGATGTTCGAGGCGCGCGTTCGGGCCGGCGACAACCGCGTGAGCGCGATCGTGCCCGCCTATGACCGGGCGGTCGGGGACGTCCTGTCGGAGGTGGTGGCCTGGACCAACGCCAACGCCAAGCCGAAGACCTGATCAGTCGACGCCGGCCAGGCGCTTGGCCGCGGTGACGGTGTTCTGCAGCAGCACCGCGACCGTCATCAGGCCGACACCGCCTGGCACAGGGGTGATGGCGCCGGCCACGGCCAACGCCTCCTTGTAGTGCACATCGCCGACCAGCTTGGTCTTGCCCTCGGCCGCCTTGATCGGATCGTCGAACGGCACGCGATTGATGCCGACGTCGATGACCGTCGCCCCAGGCTTGATCCAGTCGCCGCGGATCATCCGCGGACGGCCCACCGCCGCCACCAGGATATCCGCCTCGCGGCAGATGGCCGGCAGGTCGACCGTCCGGGAGTGGGCCATGGTGACCGTGCAGTCTTCGGCCAGCAGCAGCTGCGCCACCGGTTTTCCCACCAGCAGCGAGCGTCCGACAACCACGGCGCGCTTGCCGGTCAGATCGCCCAGGGTCGCTTTCAGCAGGATCACGCAGCCCGTCGGGGTGCAGGCGACCAGCGAGGGCAGGCCCGCCACGAGCCGGCCAGCGTTGACCACGTGCAGGCCGTCCACGTCCTTGTCCGGATTGATCGCGGCGATCACTGCGCTTTCGTCCAGATGCTTCGGGAGCGGAAGCTGGACCAGGATGCCGTGAATCAACGGATCGGCGTTGAGATCGGCCACCAACCGGATCAGTTCGCCCTGCTGCGTGTCGGCCGGCAGCCGGTGCGTCACCGAATGCATGCCCGCGGCCAGGGAGTGCTCGCCCTTGGACCGGACATAGACCTGGCTGGCCGCATCGTCGCCCACCAGCACCACCGCCAGACCGGGCTGAAGCCCATGCTCCGCGCGCAGCCGCGCGACCTCAGCCGCCACCTCGGCCCGCACGCGCTCAGCGTGGACCTTCCCGTCGATGATTTGCGCCGTCATGGCGCGCTGCTAGCCCGTCAGGCCCGCGCGCGCAATCGCAGCCAGGTGACGACGGCCCAGACATGGGAGTCCCGGTCAAGCCGCAGCACCGCCTCCGCAGGGTCGATCCAGACCAGTTCGTGGTCAGCCTCGATCTTCAGCGCAGGGTCTTCGGCCAGCACCCGCCCGATGAAGAACGCGCCGCGCGTGTTCCGAACCTCGCCGTCATTGTGCAGGAAATAGTGGTCGGCGTGGACGAAGGGCTCCGCGTCCAGGGCGACGACCAGACCGGCCTCCCCACCACATTCGCGGACCGCCGCCTCGGCCGGGGTC
>JAIXTR010000242.1 GCA_027483845.1 Caulobacteraceae bacterium
CGGCGCCCGGATGTCGTCCAGGCTGAACAGCAGCTGGTGGCTGCCGACCGCTCGCTGGACTCGGCCCGCGCGGCGTTCATGCCCAGCCTGCAGCTCAGCGCCGCCGGCGGCTTCGTCGCATCGAACCTGCTGGACGATCCGATCGGGGTGTTCTCGGTCGGCGGCAGCGTGCTGGCGCCGATCCTCGACGGCGGTCGCCTGCGGGCGCAACAGGGCGTCGTGGCCGCCCGCCGCGACCAGGCGGCCTATGCCTATCGCAAGGTGGCGCTCACCGCCTTCCGCGAGGTGGAAGACGCCCTCGCCGCCGAGCAATCGGCGCGCCAGCAGGCCGTATCGCTGGAGGCGCAGCGTCATGCGGTGGCCGAGGCCCTTGCACTGGCCACCAATCGCTACCGCGCCGGCTATTCCCCCTACATCGAGAAGCTGGACGCGCAACGCAGCCTGCTGGCCGTGGAGCTCAGCCTGATCCAGGTTCGCGCCGACCGGTTGAACGCGCTGATCGCGCTCTACCAGGGCGTCGGCGGCGGATGGAGCGCAGACCCCAAGCCGCGCTAGGCTAGGCGCGCACCGCGGCGTGCATGTTCTCCCCGAACATGTTGGACCACTCCTGGGGCGTCAGGGTCTGCTTGCGGCCCAGATACTTGGCCGGCGCCTTCAGGTCCTCGCGCGCCATGGCGCGGGCGACGGCGGGTCTTAGGCGGATCCGTTCGACCCAGGCCTGCATCGCCGGATAGGTCTCCAGATCCACCCCCACGACGAACGACGCGGCCCGCCCCGGCCAGACGGCCATGTCGGCGATGCTGTAGTCGTCGCCCGCCAGATAGGGCGCCTCGCCCAGGCGGCGCTCCAGCACCTGCAGCAGCCGATCCAGCTCGCGGGTGTAGCGGGCCGTGGCGTAGTCCTGGCCGGCCGGGGCGTAGCGCAGGAAGTGGCTGGCCTGACCGCCCATCGGCCCGAGGCCCGCCATCTGCCAGGTCAGCCACTGGATCGCGACGCTGCGGGCCCGCCCGGACGGCGCCAGGAAGCGGCCGGTCTTTTCCGCCAGGTATTGCAGGATCGCCCCGGATTCGAAGACCGCGAAGGGCGCGCCGCCGTCGTCCGGGTCATGGTCGACGATGGCCGGCAGCTTGTGGTTCGGATTGATCTGGCCGAACGCCGGCGTCAGGTGGTCGCCCTCGAAGATGTCGTAGCCGATCACCCGATAGGGCAGGCCAACCTCCTCCAGCATGATGGCGGTCTTCTGGCCATTCGGCGTGGCGCTGTAGTGCAGGTCGATCATCGGACGCGTCCTCACCCATGCGCCGTCCCGTCACTCTAGGCGCGGCGCCCAATGTATGCGACAGCCGGCTTAGAGCACTGACGGCCAGCGCGCGACCCAAGGCGACATGAAACAGTTCCTGATCACGGCGGCGGGGGTCTTCGCAGGCCTGATCCTCTTTCTGGTAGGCGTGCCCATCGTCCTGATCAGCATGGCCATGTCGGCGACCGCGCCGGCCCCGACGCCGACCCGCACCGTGCTGCAACTGGACCTGCGCGACCCGCTGACTGACCAGGCGCCGCACAATCCGCTGTGGGGCATCGGCCGCAACTCCACCTCGGTGATGTCGATCATCGAGACGCTGCGCCGCGCCGAGAAGGACGACAAGGTGAAGGGCCTGCTGGTCCGCCTGCCCGAGGCCGGGATCGAACCGGGCATGGCCGACGAACTGCGCCTGGCGTTCAACCACTTCCGGGCCGCCGGCAAGCCGATCTACGCCCACAGCCAGAGCCTCTATCCGTCGGGCATGGGCGCCACGACCTACATGCTGGGCCGCGCCAGCGACCAGTTCTGGATGCAGCCGGGCGCGTCGCTGCAGGTGACCGGCGTCGCCACCGAGGACCTGTTCTTCAAGCGCTTCTTCGACAAGTACGGCGTCGTGCCCCAGTACGAGCAGCGCTACGAGTACAAGAACGCCGTCAACGGCTACCTCTACTCCGACTACACGCCGGCCCATAAGCAATCGACCTTGAGCTGGATGAGCTCGGTCTACGCCTCGAACCTGGCCTTCGCCGCCGCCGACCGGAAAGGCGACCCCGCGGCGCTTCGCGCGGCGCTGGAGGCGGGTCCCTACGTGGCCGAGGACGCCATGGCCCGGAAGCTGGTCGATCGGCTGGGCCAGGTGCGGGAGGCCGAGGACGCCCTGCTGGACAAGGCGGGCGACGGCGCCAAGACGCTGGATTTCGACGACTACGCCGACAATCGCGCGGCCCGGGACGCCGCCAAGCCCGGCGACGCCATCGCGGTGATCGAGGCCGAAGGCCCCATCGTGACCGGCAAGGACAAGGGCTCCAACCCCTTCACCGGCGGCAAGACCATCTACTCCGACGACCTGGCGGACGCGATCCTGCGAGCGGCCAAGATCGGCTCGATCAAGGCCATCGTGCTGCGGCTGAACTCGCCGGGCGGCTCGGACACGGCCTCGGAACAGATCCTGGACGCGATCCGGGTGGCCAAGTCCAAGGGCAAGCCGGTGGTGGTCTCCATGGGGACCTACGCGGCGTCGGGCGGTTACTGGATCTCGTCGGAGGCCTCGGCCATCGTCGCCCAGCCCACGACCCTGACCGGCTCCATCGGCGTGTTCGGCGGCAAGTTCGCCCTGGGCCCGGCCCTGGCGAAGTTCGGGGTCGACGTCCGCGAGACGGCGGTGGGCGGCCCGTACGCGGGCGCTTTCGGCATGGGCCAGCCGTTCACCCCGGCGCAACGGGCGGCGTTCGCGGGCTGGATGGACCGCATCTATGGCAACTTCATCACCCGCGTGGCGGCCGGGCGGAACCTGCCCGAAGCCCGCGTGCGCGAGATCGCCAAGGGACGGGTCTGGACCGGCGTCCAGGCCAAGAGCCTCGGCCTGGTCGATGAGATCGGCGGCTTCTACCAGGCTGTCGACAAGGCCAAGCAACTCGCCAAGCTCGACGGCGACGTCCAGCTTCGGCGGATGACGCCGCAGGAGGGTGCGTTCGAGGCCCTGCAGAACGCCCTGGGCGTCTCGGCGACCTCGGCTCGCAGCCTGGCGGCGGCAGCCTGGGTGTTCGGCGACCCCCGCGCCAAGTCGATCATCGACGGCGTGGCCGAAGCCAAGCTGCGCGAGAGCGGCGGCGGCATGGTCCTGGCCCCCACACCGCTTCACTAGCCCGCGGCGATCAGGCGGGCCGGCTGTTGCGGGCCCGCACGAAAGTCACCTCGCGACGCCCGAAATCCAGGCTGACTTCGTCAAAGTGGCGGAGGACGTCGACGCCCACCAGCATGGCCGGCCGGTCGTTCAGGCCCCATAGGCTGAAGATGTGCAGGGGCGCGAACGCCGCGCGGATGTTGTTCAGCGCCATGCCGCCCAGCCGCAGGCGCGGCAGGGGGGCGAGGCGGGCCTCCGTCGTCTGCCCCGTGGCGCTGAGCAGCCGCGTCGACTGCATCCCCTGGGCCAGCTCCGGGCGCTCGCGGATCAGGACCTGACGCAGCGCCTCGTTGCCGCAGGTGATCTGGGCGCCCGAGTCCAGGAACGCCCGCACAGGGACGCCCGCCACATCGGCGTCGAAGATCACCAGCTGGCCCGAGCGGTACTGCGCCGGCACGACGATGCCGCGTGATGTGTCCGGAATCCGGGTGGCGCCGGAGCCGCCCAGGGGCTCCACCGAAGCGCCCTTGCCCGAGGGGCCGATGGAGAAGGTGTTGCCGCGGAAGTCCAGCCGGACACGGCGGTTGCGCAGGACGTCGATGCCCAGCAGACCGTCCGCCCCCAGGCTGGCGCGGGGCAGGCTCGGAAGGCTGAGATTGTACGAGCCGACCTGCCCAACCCGCAGGCTCGGAACCCGCACCATGGGCGCAGGCTGGGTTCCGACGATGCCATGCACCGGCGTCACCCCGTCGCTGGCCAGGCCGCAGCTTGCAGCCGTCTCGACGCTGACGACGGTACGGTTCGCGCCGGTGTCGACCACGAACTGAAACGGCCCGCGCCGCCCCAGCCGCACCGGCACGGTCATCCGCCGGGCGTCGTCGAAGGCGGTCTCCAGCCGCGTGCCGGTGGCCGGTGCGATCGGCGGCTGGACACCCGCCAGGTTGATGGAGACCAGCTTGCGCGGCCGGGGCGCCGTCGCACACGCGCTGACCAGACCACCCGCCAGGAGGGTCTGCAGCGCGCGGCGCCGATCCACCGTCATTCGGCCTCGTACCCGTACTCGGCCACCCAGGGCGCGAGCGTCGGCAGGACGGCGGCCAGCGGCTCGCGATAGCGCCGCCACGCGCCCACGCCCTCGGCGCTGAGGCCCCGCGACAGCTGGGCGCCGCTGGGCGTCGCCACGGCGCGGTCGCGCGCCTTGTCGGCGAAGTTGCGCAGGGCGTCGGTCCAGGGGAGGCCCAGGAAGTCACAGACCTCACCGGCCACCGTGTCGAAATCGGCGACCAAGGACTCGTGGCGGACCACCAGCGTGCGCGGGTCCATCGCCGGGGCCAGACGCGCCGCCAAGGTCATGGCCGCGTCGTAATAGCCGGCCGCGCCCGGCAGGGTCAGCAGCTGATAGGCCGAGCCGCTCATCGCGAACCGTCGGCGGTAGCAGCTCAGCACCACGTCGCGCGGGTCGCGGCGGGCGAACAGGATCTTGGCGTCCGGAAACAGCTTCAGGATCAGCGGCAGGCGGAAGGTGTGCAGCGGGTGCTTGTCCACGAACACCTTGCCCGCCGGCTCGGCGCCCTCGGCCCGTACCTTGGCCCAGTAGGCGGCGCGCAGGGGCTCCAGCTCGGCCTCGGTCGCCGTGGCCAGCCGCGCCACGTCGCTGGGCTGCATCTGGAACGCCCGTTGCGTGTCGAGAAGGGTCTCGCGCTCCTCCAGGGCCTCGACCTCGGGGTGGCTGGCCAGCACCTGTTCCAGCAGCGTCGTGCCCGAGCGCGGGAAACCCAGCAGGAAGACATGCGCCTTGGGGCCGTCGGCGGGGCGCGCCGGCGACGAGGTCCAGGCGTCGGCCGGGATCGCTTCCACCTCGGCGATCATGGCGCGGGCGAAGTCCAGCGCGCTGATCCCCTGCCCGTGCACTGGCGCATAGGCGCGCCAAAGACCCATGTTGCAGGCGGCGTAGGCCTGGAACGCCTCGGCCGGCAGGTCCTGGGCGTCCAGCACGTCGCCCAGTTGGCCCTGCACCAGCGCCCGTTGGTGCGGCGTCAGGCGCTGGTCGGCGTTCAGCAGCTCCAGCCGGCGCTGGGCGCGTTCGCCATGGCCCTCGGCCGCATCGGCGGCGGCCAGCACCATGACCGCGTCGGGGAAGTTCGGCTGGGCCTCCAGCACCGCCTCGGCCAGCGGGCGGGCGTCAGCGTGCGCGCCCCGTCGGCTCAGCAGATTGGCCAGGCCCTGAGTCGCGCCGAGGTTCTCGGGCTCGAGTTCGAGCGCGTGGTTATAGGCCGCCTCGGCCTCCTTGAGCCGGCCCAGCGCTTCCAGAGAGGCGCCGCGGGCGCAGTGAGCCCCGGCGAAGTCGGGGGCGAGCGCGATGACGCCTTCGAAAGCCGCCAGCGCATCGCGGTAGCGCTCGAGCCGCGTCAGCACCAGGCCCATGGCGTTGCGCGCGCCCAGGTCATCAGGCGCGATCTCGACGGCATGGCGCAGGATGACCAGCGCGTCCTCGAACCGGCCCTCCTGCTCGGCCTTCAGCGCCGCCAGGTTCAGCACCATCGGATGGGCGATGCCGTCCTTCAGCGCCGCCTCAGCCAGGGCCGCCGCGCGGGGGAAATCCTGGGCCTGGGTCGCCGCGTGGATTTCCGTCAGGCGCTGGCGGTCCGACGCGGGATTGCGGGCAGCGGCCGCGGCCGCGGGCGTTCCGGCCGACTGGCCCGATGGCGCGGGCGTATAGCCCGACTTCACCTTGATGGATCCGACCTTCCAACCGCTCAACGTCACGCACCTTCCCGCCAAAGACCGGCGCCTAGCCTACCAGCCGCGGCCGCGCAACGCGCGCCTAGATCGGCGGCGGGTCGGGATAGGCCGACAGCACGGGTCCGAGGGCCGCCTTCAAGGGATCCAGCCAGGGCTCGAAGCGTCGCCAGTGATCCGCCGCGTCGGTGAAGATCGGCCGCCGCACCTGCTCCGAGCTGGCGGTGCGCACCGCCCGCCGGTTCTGATAGAAGGTGAGGCAGGCCGGTTCGAACGGCAGGCCGCAGTGGTCGAGCAGGCGGCGGGTCTCGCCCTCCACATCCGCCACCATCCGCTCGTAGATGACCCGATGAACGCGGCCCGGCAGCACCGCGTCGATGTGGGCCATCAGGGCCACATAGTCCGCGTAGTACCGCCCGATGTCCGTGAGGTCGTAGGTGAACGGCTGCCCAACGGCGAAGTGCTGTTTGAAGCCCGAGAAGCAGCAGCCCAGAGGGTGGCGCCGCGCGTCGATGATCCGGGCGTTGGGCAGGATCAGCTGGATCAAACCGATATGCGCGAAGTTGTTCGGCAGCTTGTCGATGAAGAATGGCCGATCCGTCTTTCGGTGGACCCGCGCCTGCGCCAAGTATGAGCGGCCAAGGTCCGCCAACTCGTCGGGCGACAGGGCCGCCAGGACATCGGGGTAGGCCCCCTCCGACGCGCGCCGGGCGGGTCCGGCGAGCTGCGCCGCCATCATGGGCAGATAGGGCAACTCCTGCGTCCCCTCGACCTGGCTGTGGCTGGCCAGGATCTGTTCAACCAGGGTCGAACCCGACCGCGGCAGGCCGACCACGAAGATCGGGTCAGGATCAGGCGCGCCCTGCCCGGCCCGCGCCGCGAAGAAGCCGCGGCTCAACAGGGCCCGCGTGCGCTGCGTCTGCACGGTGGTGTCGTCGGCGTCGTAGTCCAGGCGCGCCCGCTGCATGGCGGCGCCCTGCGCGTAATGGGCGAAGGCCTCGGCGTCGCGTCCGGCGTCCTCCAGCGCCTTGCCCAGAGCGAAATGCAGCTGCAGCCGGTCGGCGGCCGATAGCTCACCTCCCAGCGCCGCCTGCATGGCCACGATGTCCGCCGCGTCGAGATGCACGGTCTTGAGGTTGGCAAGGCTCCACCACGCTTCGCCCTGCCGCGGGTCCAACGACAGGCACCGACGATAGGCCGCGACCGCTTCGTCCTGGCGGCCCAGGGTCTTCAGGACGTGGCCATAGCTCATCCAGCTGAGGGCCTGGTCGGGGTGATCCGCCAGCACCTGCGCATAGGCCTCGGCGGCGGCCTCCTCCTCCCCGAGCCGGAGCAGGGATGACGCGCGCAGGTGCCGGTAGAGGGCGTTCGCCGGCTGGTCGACTAACAGGCGGTCGGCTTGCGCTAACGCCTCGCCCACGCGATCCAGCCAGGTCAGCACCATGGCGTAGGCCGCGCGCGCGGCCGTGAGGCCTGGCGCCAGGTCCAGACACCTCGCCAAAAGTTGGGCGGCCTCGGCGTTTCGTCCGCCACGGGACGCGACGTCGCCGGCTATCCACAGCACGTAGGGGTCGTTGGGACGCTTCGCCGGAATGTGGGTCAGCAGGGCGTGGGCCGCCGCCGGCCCACCGACGATCAGGGCGTCGGCGGCGCGGACCAACTCGGGGTCAGAGACCATGGCCCGCATCTGCCGGGCGTAGGCCAGGTCCGCGGCGGCGATGTCGCCGGCCAGCCGCAGGCGGTCGGCCTCGTCGCCCCAGCGGGCGGCGACGACGGGGTCGGCGATCGCGGGCGCTGGCGCTGGTCGCGCGGCCGCCGGGGTCGCGCCGAACGTCACGCTGTAGCGGCCGGTGTTCCAGGTGTTCACCGGGGCAGCCTACCAGCGGGGATGGGGAAGAGAACGGGCCAAAACGCAATGGGGCGGCGGATTGCTCCGCCGCCCCACCGATCGTCTTAAACGACCTTCGACTTAGAAGTCGGCGGTCAGGCCGATGAAGAGGTAACGGCCGAAGGAGTCATAGATTTGCGGCCAGGTGTTCCCGTTGCAGGGCCCGGTCGGGCAGTTCGACGAGCCGTTCAGCGGCGGATCCTTGTCGAACAGGTTGTTCACACCCGCGCGGAAGTTGAGGTTGTCGCGCATGGTCCACGACGCCGTCAGGTCGAAGTAGTCGCGGGCGCCCAGGGTCTTGTCGGTGGCGTACTGCAGGCCCGTGTTGTTGAGCTGCGGATCCGACGAGTAGGCGTCCAGCTTCACCTTGTTGAAGTGACGCCATTGCAGGCTGAGCGAGAAGTCCTTGAACCAGTCGCCGTATTCGAACGGCGTGGTCCAGGTCACGCGGGCCTTGTGGCGCCATTCCGGGTTCGGCGAGGACAGACCGCCCGAGACCGAGCAGATCGTGCCGTAGTAGCCGGCGCAATCGAAGTAGTCGTCGCCCGGCAGGTTCTGCGTGGCCAGCTCGTCGAGCCAGGTGCCCACGAAGCTCATGCTCAGGCCGCCCATGTTCTCGAGACCGAGGTTCTCGAGGTCGGTGCGGTAGCTGGCGTTGAAGTCGATGCCCTTGGTGCGCAGGGCGCCCGTGTTGAGCGTCGTGTCTTGGACGTAGCCGTTGGTGGACAGCCAGATCGAGCCCTGCGCGTCGCGGTTGACGAGGTTACAGAAGAACGGATCCAAGGTGTCGATGCAGCGGTTGATGATGGTGTCGGCGCCGATGCCGCCGATGAAGTCCTTCACCTTGATGTCGAACCAGTCGGCCGAGATGTTGAAGCCCGGCAGGAACGACGGCTGGTAGACGAAGCC
>JAIXTR010000413.1 GCA_027483845.1 Caulobacteraceae bacterium
CAGGGCTTGGTCGATCCAGTCAGGCATCGGCCGCACGCCTCCGCACGTCGTTGCAGGCGGCCAGGATCCGCTCGGGCGTCGCGGGCGCATCGAGGTTGGGCATGACCCGATGGCCGCCCACGCTGGCCACGGCGTCGGTCAGGGCCGAGAAGACCGAGATCGCGAGCATCAGCGGCGGTTCGCCCACCGCCTTCGACCGGTGGACCGTCGGCTCGCGGTTCTCGCCCGGCTGCCATAGGGCGATGTTGAAGGCGTCCGGCCGGTCGCCGGCGGTAGGGATCTTGTAGGTGGAGGGCGCGTGGGTGCGCAGGCGGCCAGCGTCGTCGAACACCAGCTCCTCGGTGGTCAGCCAGCCCATCCCCTGGATGAAGCCGCCTTCGATCTGGCCCAGGTCGATGGCCGGGTTTAGGGAGCGTCCGACGTCGTGCAGGATGTCGACGCGGGTGACCTTGTTCTCGCCGGTCAGGGTGTCGATCACGACCTCCGAACAGGCCGCGCCGTAGGCGAAGTAGTAGAACGGCCGACCTTTGTGGGTGGCCCGGTCGTAGTGGATGTCCGGGGTCTTGTAGTAGCCGGTGGCCGACAGCGAGATGCGGGCCAGGTAGGCGCGGTTCACGAACTCGCGGAAGCTCAGCAGGTCGGCGCCTAGGCGCACACCGTCGGCTGTGAACGCGGGGGATACGCCGTAGGTCGCCAGAGCCCAGTCCGTCAGCCGCGCCTTGATGATCTCGCAGGCGTTCAGCGCCGCCATGCCGTTCAGGTCGCTGCCCGACGAGGCGGCGGTGGCCGAGGTGTTGGGGACCTTGTCGGTGCGGGTCGATGTGATCTTCACCGCCGCCAGCGGAACCTGGAAGGCGTCGGCGGCCACCTGGGCCACCTTGATGTTCAGCCCCTGGCCCATCTCCGTCCCGCCGTGGTTCAGGTGGATCGAGCCATCGGTGTAGACGTGGACCAGGGCGCCGGCCTGGTTGAGGTGGGTGGTGGTGAAGGAGATGCCGAACTTCACCGGCGTGAGCGCGATGCCGCGCTTGAGGTGGTCGTCCGTCGCGTTCCAGGCGGCGATGGCGGCGCGGCGGGCGCGGTAGTCGCAGCTCGCCGCCAGCTCGGTCATGATCTCATGGGCGACCGCGTCGGTGACCACCTGTTCGTAGGGCGTCAGGTCGCCGGCGACGCCGTAGAGGTTGGCCAACCGGACATCCAGCGGATCCTTGCCGAGCGACATGGCGACAGCGTCCAGCGCCCGCTCGATCGCCATCATCCCCTGCGGCCCGCCGAAGCCGCGGAAGGCGGTGTTGGAGACGGTGTGGGTCCGCGCGCGGTGACTGACGATCTCCGCGGCCGGCAGGGCGTAGGCGTTGTCGGCGTGGAACATCGCCCGGTCGTTGATCGCGTGGCTCAGGTCTGCCGAGAAGCCGCAACGGGAGGCGAACTCGAACGCCGCGCCGTGCAGCTTTCCGTCGCCGTTGAAGCCCAGGTCCCAGTCGATCTCGAAGTCGTGCCGCTTGCCGGTCATGACCATGTCGTCGTCGCGATCCAGGCGGATTTTCGCCGGGCGGCGGGTCAGCCGGGCGGCCAGGGCGGCCATGGCGGCCCACTGCACCGACTGGGTCTCCTTGCCGCCGAAGCCGCCGCCCATCCGGCGAACCTCGACGGTGACGTCCACGTCGGCGCAGCCCAGGACGCGGGCCAGGATGTGCTGGGTTTCGGTCGGATGCTGGGTGGAGGTCCAGACGTGCAGGTCGCCGCCCTCGCCGGGGATCACCAGCGCCACTTGGCCTTCCAGATAGAAGTGCTCCTGCCCGCCGACCTGAAGATGGCCTGACAGGCGGCGGGGGGCGGCGGCGATCGCGGTGCGGGCGTCGCCCAGGATGATGCTCTGGCTGGCCTCGATGAACGACCCGGCCGCCACGGCGGCGTCAGCGGTCAGCAGCGGCGGCAGGTCGTCGTAGTCCACCACCGCCAGCGCGGCGGCGGCGCGAGCCTTCGGCAGGCTTTCGGCGGCGACGCAGAACAGCGCCTGGCCGTGAAACATCACGGTGTCCGTCGCGAAGAGGGGATCGTCGCCGGCGAACGGGCTGATGTCGTTCTTGCCGGGCACGTCCACCGGGGTCAGCACGGCCACCACGCCGGGAGCGGCCCGGACGGCGGAGAGGTCGAGGCGCGTGACCCGGGCGTGGGCGCGGGTCGCACGACCCACATAGAGGTGCAGCAGGCCCGGCGGCTCGGGGATGTCGTCGATGTAGAGCGCCTCGCCGCTGACGTGGCGCGGCGCGCTATCATGGCCGATCGGGGCGTGAAGGACGGGGAGGGCGCGCGTCACGCCGCCGGAGTCAGCCATAGGCCACCGCCTGGGCGTCGAGCACGCGGCCGCCATCCTGCTCCAGAAAGGCGCGCAGGAGCATGTTCTGGGCCGACTCCAGCCGGTAGGCCGCAGAGGCGCGCATGTCGGAGATGGGGGTGAAGTCCTGCGCCAGGGCGACGGCGGCGGCGTCGACCGTGTCGAGGGTCCAGGCCTGGCCGCTCAGGGCCGCCTCGCAGGCCGCGGCGCGCTTTGGCGTCGCCGCCATGCCGCCGAAGGCGACGCGGGCGTCGGTGATCCGGCCGGCCTCGACGCCGACGGACAGGCCCATGCAGACCGCCGAAATATCCTGGTCGAAGCGCTTGGAAAGCTTGGAGAGTTTGAAGACACGGTTCTGTGGAACTTTCGGCACGACCACCGCCTCGACGAACTCGCCGGGTCGCCGGTCCTGTTTGCCGTAGTCGAGGAAGTAGTCCTCCAGCGGCATCTCGCGGCGACTCGCGCCTTTGCGCAGGACCAAGGTCGCGCGGGCCGCGATCAGGGCTGGCGGCATGTCGCCGATCGGGGAGCCATTGGCGATGTTGCCGCAGATCGTGCCGAGATTGCGCACCTGCCGCCCGCCGAGACGGCGAAGCAGCTCGTCGAATTCGACGTGGAGGTTGGCCAGGGCCAGGTGAGCGTCGGCGTAGCGTACGCCTGCGCCAATCCGGATGGCGTGACCCAGATCCTCGACCGTCTTGAGGTCCTCCACCGCGTTGAGTGAGACGACCGTTGCGAGCACGCGGTTCTGCTTGGTGACCCACAGGCCGACGTCGGTGCCGCCGGCGAGGACGGTGGCGTCCGGATAGGCCGCCAGCAGCGTGGCAAGCGCATCGGACGAACGCGGCGCGAAGAACCGGCGATCCTTGTGGACCAGCGCCAGGTCATCGGTCGGTTGGATCGCGACAAGCGCGGCGGCGATGTCCGGCGCGGGCGCGGTTCCCATCGCCTGGCCCGCGGCCAGGATCGGTCCATAGCCGGTGCAGCGGCAGAGGTTACCCGACAGGGCGTCCTTCAGGCTGGCCGCATCCGTTGCTTCGCCAGCCTGCTGGACGGCGTAGAGGCTCATCACGAAGCCCGGCGTGCAGAAGCCGCACTGGCTGCCGTGAAGGTCGACCATGGCCTGCTGCACGGGGTGCAGCGCCCCCTCGCGGCCGAGGCTTTCCACCGTGAACAGGGCGCGGCCGTCCAGCATCGGCGCGAACAGGATGCAGGCGTTCACGGCGCGAAATCGCACCCGCCCGGCCTCGAGTTCCCCCAGGACGACGGTGCAGGCGCCGCAGTCGCCCTCGGCGCAGCCCTCCTTCGTGCCGGTGCGGCGTAGGTGGTAGCGGAGCAGGTTGAGCACGGTCAGGGTGGGATCGATGTCCGACAGTTCGCGGACCTCGCCGTCCAGCAGGAAGCGGATGGGGCGGCCCATGCTCAGCTTCCCCGGTAGGTGGAGTAGCCGTAGGGGCTGACCAGCAGCGGCACATGGTAGTGCGAGGCGGTGTCGGCGACGCCGAAGTCGATCACCACCACATCCAGGAAGGCCGGCTCGGGCAGGGTGACGCCGAGGTCGCGGTAGTATTCGCCGATCTCGAAGGCGAGGCGGTATCGGCCCGGCGTAAGCTGGTCGCCGGTGAGCAAGGGGCTGTCCACCCGGCCGTCCAGGTTGGTGACCGCCGACGTCACGGTCTTGCCATCGCGGGACAGGCGCAGGCGGACGCCCGCGGCCGGGCGGCCGTGCATGGTGTCGAGGATGTGCGTGGTCAGGCCGCTCAAGCCGGGTCTCCGTGATCCAGCCGCCCAGAATCCGCTCTGAGGCCCAGAATTGCAACCATCGCGCAGGATTGCGACGGTGCGGCACAATCGAAGCCTGCTAAGCGGTCAGCCATGCTCGAGACCAGCTATCCCCGTGACCTCATCGGCTACGGCAAGTCCCCGCCCCACGCCCGGTGGCCCGGCGGCGCGCGCATCGCGATCCAGATGGTGCTGAACTACGAGGAGGGGGCGGAGAACTGCATCCTTCACGGCGACCCCGCCTCGGAGGCCTTTCTCTCCGACATGATCAATCCGCCGGCGTTGCCGGGCGTGCGCCACATGAGCATGGAGCAGATCTACGAATACGGCAGCCGGGCCGGCGTCTGGCGGCTGCTGCGGCTGTTCGAGCGCTACCAGACCCCCGTCACCGTCTTCGGCGTGGCCATGGCGCTGGAGCGTAACCCGGCTGTCGTCGAGGCGATGCTGGAGGCGGGCCACGAGATCGCCAGCCACGGCTGGCGCTGGATCAACTACCAAGATGTGCCGGAGCGCACCGAGCGGGAGCACATGTCCCGGGCCATCGACATCCACAAGCGGCTGACCGGAGAGCGTCCGCTGGGCTGGTATACGGGCCGGACCAGCCCCAACACCCGGCGGCTCGTCGCCGAGGACGGCGGCTTCCTCTATGACGCCGACGATTATTCCGACGATCTGCCGTTCTGGACGCAGGTCGCGCGCCGCCCGCACCTGATCGTGCCCTACACGCTGGAGGCCAACGACATGCGCTTCGCCGGCACGGGGCTGAACACCGGCGAGCAGTTCTATTCCTATCTCAAGGACGCCTTCGACGTGCTCTACGCGGAGGGGGAGACGGCGCCGAAGATGCTGTCGATCGGTCTGCACTGCCGGATCGTCGGGCGACCGGGGAAGATGGCGGGCCTGGAGCGGTTCATCCGCTATGCGCTGGGCCATCAGGACGTCTGGTTCACGCGCCGGGTGGATATCGCGCGGCACTGGCGCGAGGTGCATCCCTTTGTTGGGTAAGGCGGACTTCATCGCCCGGTTCGGCCACGTCTACGAGGCCTCGCCCTGGGTGGCGGAGGGCGTGTGGCCCGATCCGCCTGCGGACTTGGAGGGCCTTGCCAAGGCTATGGCGGCGGTTGTGGACGCTGCGCCGCGGGCGCGGAAGCTGGACCTGATCCGCGCCCACCCGGAACTCGCCAGCCGCACGAAGATGGCTGACGCCTCCATACGCGAGCAGGCCGGCGTGGGCCTGGACCAGTGCAGCCCGGCCGAGTTCGAGGCGTTCCAGAGGCTCAACGCCGCCTACAACGCCCGCTTCGGTTTTCCCTTCATATACGCCGTGAAGGGCGCGACGCGGGGTGACATCCTGTCGGCCTTCGAGACCCGGCTTGCGAACGATCCCGAGACCGAATTCCACACCGCTATCGCCCAGATCCACCGCATCGCCGGCTTCCGCCTGGCCGACCTGTTCTAGAGACCTCCCATGTTCGATGACCTTCGCCGCCAGTTCGTGGACCTCGCCCAGCCCCGCCTGGGGTCCGAGGTGGTCTACGCCACCGACGACTTCTTCGCCGACAAGGCCCGGCTGATCGATCCAGCGCCGCCGGTGTTCATCCCGGACAAGTACGACGACAACGGCAAGTGGATGGACGGCTGGGAAAGCCGCCGCAAGCGGGTTCCCGGCCACGACTGGTGCGTGGTTCGGCTGGGCGTGCCCGGCATCGTCGCGGGCTTCGAGA
>JAIXTR010000373.1 GCA_027483845.1 Caulobacteraceae bacterium
CACCCGTCTGTTCAGCGGCCTGCCCCCCGGCATCGAACTCCAGCGCGTCACCCTGGTCGAGGCGATCGAGCAGGTGGAGGCGTTCCTGGCGGTGAGCGCCACGGAATAGAGTTCCGTATTTGTTCTTTTCAGACCTGCCACTCATGGCTAAGCTTCACGTCAGCTAAGCGATTATTCAGGGTTGCGCGGCAGCCTGCCCCAACCTGACGGGGGTGTCTTATGTTCACGCGACTTCTGGCCGGATTGGCCGCCATTCTGCTTGCCGCCGCGCCGGCGGCCGCCGCGCCGCACGACGCGGTGATGAACAAGGAAGGCTACTGGGGGATCGATGTAGACGACGGCGCCTGCGCCGCCAGCATGACCTTGCAGGGCGGTAGCGTGTTCTTGCTGCGCGCCGTCGACGGCAAGGTGACCTTCGCCCTGTTTGGCCGTTCGGGGCTGGCGCGCGGCAAGACCGGGCGCATCGAAACCGAAGCCTACGGTTTCGACTTCCAGCCCAGCTACGTGGAGGGGGCGACGTCCCTCTATTACAACGGTGACCTGGACGCCCGCGCACTGGCCGCCCTGCGGCTGGCGCGGCAGGTGAGGATCCTCACGGACGGTCAGATGGTCGCAGCGATGACCTTCGAAGGGACCGGCTTCGAGTCCGCGCTGGACGGCGTCATCGCCTGCTCCACGGGGCAGAGCGGCTGGTGGGGCAAGGGCCTGGCCGCCGATACGGCGGACGAGGCGCCTCTGCCGGTGCACAAGGGCGGCGTCTGGCGCATGGAGGTCGGGCCGGAGCCGGGGTTCTGCACGGCGGCGGCGCCTCTGGCGGACGGGTTCGCCTTCACGCTGACAGCGGCCGACGGACAGATGGGCTTCGGCGTCTTCGCGCCCAAGGCGATGAAGCGGGGGCGGAAGGGCCGGGTCGAGACCGACAAGTACAGCTTCGACTTCAAGCCGGGCTATGACGGCGAGGACTACATGTTCGCCAAGGAGCGCCTGGACAGCCAGGCGCAGTTCGCCCTTCGCCGGGCCACGTCGGTGTGGATCTCCATCGACGGCAAGCCGCTGATCGACATGGGCTTCGAAGACTTCACCCACGCCGAGATCATGGACGACGTCGCCGCCTGCTCCCGCGGCGAAAAGGGCTGGTGGAACGAGCCCGCCAAGCCCGTTAGCTGAGGACCCTCGCCAGCGCGCCCAGAATCATCGTCCAGCCCTCGCGGTCCTGCTCGACCCAGTCGGGCGGGACGTCGGTGTGGGTCAGGGTCAGGCGGCAGCCGTCGCCCTCCGGCGCGATCTCGACGGTCACCCGGGTCTCTGTCGGGTCGAACCGCGGCACGGCGAAGGTGAAGACCAGCCGGTGCGGCCGGTCGATCTCCAGGTAGACGCCGACATGCTCGATGTCGCCGCTCAGCTCGCCCATGTCGTCGCGCCGGTCGACAATGGTGAAGCGTCCGCCGGGCCGGGGGTCGATGTCACAGCGCACCACCTCACCCCCCGGCGCGGTGAACAGGAAGCGGCGCGCGAGGGCCGGATCCAGCCAGGCCTCGAACACCCGCTCGGCCGGAAAGGGGTAGTGGTGGGTTACGGTCAGCTCAGCCATCGGTCAGCACCTTCTCCAGCTCGCCCAGCCGCCAGGCCCACAGTTTCCGTTGCGCCGCGATCCAGTCACCGGCTTCGTCCAGCGGCTGAGGGTTGAGGGACAGGATATGCTCGCGGCCCTCGATCCGCCGTCGGACCAGCTTGGCGCGCTCCAGCATCCGGACATGCTTCGAGACTGAGTTCAGCGAGATCGTGAACGGCTTGGCGACGTCCGTCACCCGTGCGTCCCCCTGCGCAAGACGGCTCAGGATCGCCCGCCGCGTCGGATCCGCCAGCGCTGCCAGGGTCGCGTCCAACATATTCACCTCTAAGGATGAATATTGGCCGAAAAAGAAGGCCGGTCAATCCGGCCTCCTTTCGCGGGCTTAACCGCCGCGGGCGCGCATGGCCGCCATGGCGGCTTCCAGTTCGGCAGCCGTGACCTTGCCGTCCTTGTTGGCGTCGACGGCGTCGAAGCGCTCGGCTGGGCGGCCGGCCGCGGTCCATTCGGCCTTGTCGACGGCGCCGTCGCCGTTCTTGTCCCAGTTCTTGATGATGTCGGCGGGCGCCGGCATCTGGGCCTGGGCCGCGCCGGCGGCGCTCAGCAGGGCGGCGGTCGCGGCGGCGGCGAGAACGAGGGTGCGCATGGGTCTTGGGTCTCCGGAATGGGTCAGCCAGTAACGCCTGACACTGTTACGAGCATATTGCCCGAATGTGGCAGGAACGTCGCCGGGGCCCGGTTTGCCCCGGTCGGCCGATCCGGCTATCGAGCGGCATGCAAAGCTTGGGTCTCATCGGCTTCGGCCAGTTCGGGCAGTTGGCGGCGAGCGTGCTCAAGACCCGCTTCGACGTCCTGGTCGCCGACGCCGCGCCGGACGCCGCGGCCCGCGCCCGCGAGGCCGGCATCGCCTTCGGGCCGATGGAAGCCGCTGCTTCGCGGGAGATCGTGGTGGTAGCCGTCCCCGTCGTGGCGATGCGCGAGGTGTTCGCCGCCATCGCGCCGATCCTGGCGCCGGGCGCCCTGGTGATCGACGTGGGCTCGGTAAAGGTGCTGCCGTCGCAGTGGATGGTCGAGTTGCTGCCCCGGCATGTGGACATTGTCGCCACCCACCCCCTGTTCGGGCCGCAGAGCGCGCGCCAGGGCCTGGCGGGGCAGCGTTTCGTGGTCTGCCCGGTTCGTGGCGAGCGCCATGACGCTGTCGCCGCCTTCGGGCGCGATCTCGGCCTCGCGGTGACGGTCGCCACGCCTGAGGAACACGATGAGGAGATGGCCTACGTCCAGGCGCTGACCCACCTGATCGGCCGGTCCCTGGTCAACCTGGGTATCCCGGACGAACGGCTAGCGACGCGCTCGTACCAGCACCTCCTGGAGCTGTGCGGCCTGATCGGCGCCGACACCTTCGAGCTGTTCACCGCCATCCAGACGCAGAATCCCTTCGCGCCCAAGGTGGTCAACGCCTTCGTGCGCGAGGCCCAGAGCCTGCTGGACCAGGTCGGATCGCGTCCCGCGTCCTGAGCCGCCTCAGCGGGCCAGGAACGCCGACAGCGCGTCGACCACGGCGCGGTTGTGCTCTTCCAGGCCGATGGTGATGCGCAGGTGGTTGGGCAGGCCGTAGTTCAGCACCCGCCGTGTCAGCAGACCCTGGGCGCTCAGATAGGCGTCCGCGTCGCCGGCCGTCCGCCCCGGCGCGCTTGGGAACCCGACCAGCACGAAGTTGGTCGCCGAGGGCCCCACGACCTCCAGCCCCAGCCCGCCCAGTTGTTGCGACAGCCACGAACGCCACTGGTCGACGTGTTCGATGGAGCGGGTCTGGAAGTCCTCGTCCGCCAGGGCCGCGACCGCTGCGCGCTGGCCGGCGATGGAGGTGTTGAACGGCAGCCGGATGCGATCCACGGCGGCGACGATGTCGGCGGGCGCATAGCCCCAGCCCACCCGCAGCGCCGCCAGGCCGTGCAGCTTCGAGAAGGTGTGGGTGACCACGACGTTGTCGGTCCCGCGGGCGAAGTCCAGGCCATCCTGGAACGCAGGATCCGTGGCGAACTCGCTGTAGGCCCCGTCCAGCACCAGCACGACGCTGGGCGGCAGCGCCGCGTGCAGCCGCAGCACCTCGGAGAACGGGATCCAGGTGCCCGTCGGGTTGCCGGGGTTGGCCAGGAACATCAGCCGCGTGCGGTCGTCGACCGCTTTCAGCATCTCGTCCACGTCGATGCGGTAGTTGGGCTCCTTCGCCACCTTCACCTGCGCCTGGCAGGCGTGGGCGCCGATCGCAAAGGCGGCGAAAGCGAACTCGCCCTGCACGATGTTGTCGCCGGGCTCCAGGAACGCCTGGTTCAGCAGGGCGAACACCTCGTCCGACCCGCAGCCGAAGATCAGCCGCTCCGGCTCCAGCCGGAAGCGCGTAGCGATGGCGTCGCGCAGGATGCTGGTGCGGCTGTCCGGATAGACCTGCATCTCGTCGGCGGCCCCCACGAAGGCGGCGCGCGCCATCGGGCTGGACCCCAGGACGTTCTCGTTGGCCGACAGCTTGATCGGGTTTTCGACCCCGTCCGCCTGCGCCTTTCCAGGAACGTAGGCGTGGATGTCCATGATCCCGGGCTTGGGCATGGGCTTGGCCGCCTTGGCGCGGTCGAGGGGTACGGACGTGTCGGACATGGCAGGTTCGGGTCGAGCAGGGCCGGTGGCAGCCGGAGCGACCTCTTACACGTCGAGCGGCGCCGGTGCAGCCCCGATCACGCCCGACAGCCGGCCCGGCGCACGGGCCAGCCGCTCGTCATGCCGCTGATAGAAGCCCGCCAGCATGAACAGCTTGAGCCCGCCGGCCTCGGCCACCAGGTCGGCGGCGACGCCGTCACGGCCAAGCGCCTCCTCGATTCCCGCCGCCGATCCTGGCGCGTCGGTCACCCAGAAGGTGCGGTCGTCGCCGGTCGGCTCGACGTCCACCGCCGCAACCGCCAGGGCCGACATCGGTCCCCAACCCGCCAGGCAGGGCAGGGCGGCGAACACCTGCAGCTGCGGCTCGGCCAGCATCCGGCCCCACCAGGCGCTATCGGGCGTGAGCGCACAGATCGCCACGCCACCCGGCGTGCGGGCCTGAGCGAGAGCCTCCTCGGCCTTGGCGACCTGCCGCAGGGGCGGCGCGGCGCCGAAGCGTTGCCGCGCCAGCTCCACGGCGCGCCCAGGATCGCGGCCGCCCCAGACGTTAAGGTGGAAGGGGCCCTGCACCGACAGGCTGTCGCCGATCATCTCGCGCCAGACGCGGCCCACCAGGCTGGGGTTCGCCGCGGCGCGCTCAGATGGGATCAGGCGGCGCAGGATGGCGGCTTCACGGACCGGGCGCAGGGCGAACTTGTCCCCATCGCCGGCCGCGGCCTTCGCGGCCGCCACGATCCGGGCCAGCGAGGCGCGCTCGTCGAGCAGGCGCAGCAGCTCGGTGTCCAATGCATCGATGCGCTGGCGCACCGCGTCCAGGGACGGCGCTGCGCCGGTCTTCGCCTCGGACATAAAACTCCCCCAAAACCGGAGTTCGCGACCTAAGGGATTGCGGCGAGGCGCGCAATAGGCGGCCCCGACGCAAGAAAGTTGCAGGTGAAACGGGTGTCCGGCGCGGCCGCGCCCGACGGCGGGCTCAAGCGGCCGCGGCGTTCCGCTCGGGATCCAGCGCCTGCTGCAGCGCGGCGAGCAGCTGTTCGGGCTTCATGGGCTTTTCCACCACGCCGTTCATGCCGGCGGCCAGATAGGCTTCGGCGTCGTCCGGGTCGGCGTTGGCGGTGAGCGCGATGATCGGCGTGGCGCCGATCGGGCCCGGGATCGCGCGGATTGCGCGGGTGGCGGCGATGCCGTCCATGCGCGGCATCTTGATATCCATCAGGATCAGGTCGAAGCGACCGGTGCGCGCGGCCTCCACGGCCTCCTCGCCGTCCTCCGCCGACTCGCTGGTGCAGTCGAACATCTCGACGAGGGACTGGGCGACCATCCGGTTCGTGGCGTTGTCGTCGACCACCAGGATGTGAGCGGCGCGCCCGGTCTCTTCGGCGGGTTCCTCGACCGCATCGAGGATCGGCGCCAGGTCCAGCACGAAGGTGGCCGTATCGGAGGCCCCGGCATTGGCCTCCTTGCGCAGCTCGCCCCGCATGCCGGCCAGCAGGCGGCGCGCCAGCATCGCACCGAGGGCGACCTCGAGGCCGAGACGCTCCTCGATGGCGCGGATGCGAACTTCAGCGTCCTGCTCGTCCCAGCCGCAATCGCGGGGGCCGCGCACCCGGCCCTCCAGCCGGACGCCGTCCGGGGTGCTGACGGCGAACAGGCCGGCCTCGACCGCCCCGCGCGCCTGGGCGCCCACGGCCTCGCCGATGAAGCCATCGAAAATCTGCAACAGGCGCTTGCGGTCCGCCATGGCCGCGGCCTCGGGATCGCCGTCGTACGACACCAGCAGGGTGACGCCAGCAGCGGCCGCCCGCGGCTGCCAGCGGGCCTCGATCTCGTCCATCAGCTCCCGCAGCCGGATCGGTTCGACCCGCAGCGCCACGCCGTCCACCGAGACGTTCTTCAGGTCGAGCGCGGGGTCGAGCATCCGTCGGACGCTGTCGGCGGCTTCCGCCACGCTGGCCACGCACGCTTCCCCGTCCGCCGTCAGGCGCTGGCGCCCGAGCTGGTCGGTCAGGGCCAGCATGCCGTCCATTTGCTGGCGGATGTCGGCCGTGACGCGGTCGAAAAAGAACTCGGGGAGGGACATGAGCCGCCGGGGAGGAGGAACTTTACGTACCCATTCTGTGCGGTCAGCACTTGCGCAGAGGTTAAATCTCGCCGCCGCGCGGGTGCGAATCTCGGCCCAGCGTCAAAAAGAAGCGGCCGCGCGGCCTCCCGCCCAAAGAAAAGAGGCGGCGGACACATGGTCCGCCGCCCCGTAAGTCGGCACGTAAAATGGGAGGAAACGCGCCTTAACTAGAAGCGGTACTGCAGCTCGACGCCGTAGGTGCGCGGCTGGATCAGGCCCCGCGTGATCGCGGTGCTGGTCTGGACGATCGACGTCGTGCCCGGGTTCGGGTTGCCGAAGATCGCGGTCGGCGTGGTCGAGCCGTTGGACGTGAAGCCCTTCTGGTCGAAGGCGTTCTTCACGTAGCCGATCAGGGTGTAGCGGTTGTCCACGTCGTTCCACAGGACGCGGAAGTCGGTGACGTCGTAGGCCTTCACCTTGTTCGCGTCGCTCTTGAACGGTTGGTAGAACGTCTCGTCCGTCCAGGTGTAGGTCGCCGAGAGGATCAGCGAACCCGGCGTGAAGTCGAAGGTGTAGTTGGCGTTGCCGGCGAACTTGTTCTCCGGCGACTGGTAGATCCGAGAACCCTTCAGGCTCTGGAACACCAGGCGCGTGCCGTTCGAGGTCACCGAGCCGCCCGACGGGGTGGCGTTGGGGCTGAGCGCGCCCGGATCCGCCGGATCGTAGAAGCAGCAGCCCTTGGTGATCTTGGTGTGCAGGTAGCCGTAGCTGGCCGACAGATCGAGGTTGTTGATCGGGCGCCAGATGGCTTCCAACTCCAGGCCGTAGGCCTCGGCGTCGACATTGACGAAGTTGTTCGCCGCCGCCGTGCCGGCCGCGTTCAGCTGCGACAGGTTGAGCTGCAGGTCCTTGTAATCGTTGTAGAAGGCCGCCGCGTTGATCTGGAAGCGCTTGGCGATGGTCTTCTTCAGGCCGATTTCATACGCATCGACCTGTTCCTGCTTGGCTTCGGGTTGCACCGACAGGGTGCCCAGCAGGAAGCCGCCCGACTTATAGCCGCGGCTGTACTTGGCGTAGCCGAGGGTGTCGGTGTCCGGAGTCCAGTCCAGGTTGAGCACGCCGGTGACGGCGTCCCAGCTGTTCTTCAGCGCGCGGAAGTTCTGCACGCCAGCGGTCGTCGGATCGGCGTCGGTCGACACGTCGAAGGCGAAGGCGCCGCCCGCGATGGCCGGCGACTGAATGATCAGGCGCTGGAACTCGGTGCCGCTCTTCTTGTCCTTCGTATAGCGAAGGCCAGCGGTCAGGGCGAACTGCTCGTTGAACGCATAGGTCGCTTGGCCGAAAGCCGCGTAGGCCTTGGACGTCAGCGTCGCCTGGGTGTCGGCGAAGTTGCGCAGCGGGTTCGGCGCGGCGGGCGTCCCGGCCAGGGTGAGCGGGTTCGCCAGGGCGGCCTGGTTCGGGTTCCCCAGCTGGATGCGCTGGCGGTACTCTTCCTTGTACTGGTAGGCGCCGACGATCCAACGCAGCGGCCCGTCGCCGTTCGAGGTCAGGTTCACCTCGTTCGAGAAGTAGCGCTTGTGCTCGTTGAAGTCGGTCGTCTGGGTCGGGAAGTACAGCTGACCCGCCAGGATGCCCGGAATGCCGGTGGTGCGACTGGTGTTATCGTAGTCGCCGCCCGTCTGGTAGTTGTACTGCTGGAAACCACCGATGTACTTCAGCGACGCGAAGCCGAGGTCGTAGGCGACCGTCGTGGTCAGCACGTGGTTGCCACGGAGCTGGCCGTAGCCATCCGTGTTGGTGTTCATCTTGTAGGGGTCGGTGACGCCCGGGTTGGCGGTGGCGTAGCCGAACTGCGGGTTCACCTGCAGCTGACCGATCAGGCCAAAGACGCGGGTCGTGTCGTAGGGCGTCGTCAGGTTGGCCAGGCGGTCGCCAACGCCGGTGGTGTCGTCCCAGCTCGTCCGGTTGTAGCGGGCGAAGATCGACAGCTTCTCGGTGGGCTCGGCTTCGACCTGGAATTCGAAGTAGGTGCGCTTGATCGTGCCGGCGTCATTGGCCGTGCCGATGTTCTTGATGAAGCCGTCGCGCTGATGGTCCTGGCTGCCGCCGACCTTGAAGCGCAGGTTCTCGGCCACCGGCAGGGAGACCACGCCTTCGATGCGGGTGCGGTCGTAGTTGGCGTAGGCCGCGCGGATCTCACCGCCGAACTCCTGCGCCGGGCGCTTGGAGATCTGGTTGATCGCGCCGCCGATGGCGTTACGGCCGTAGAGGGTGCCCTGCGGGCCGCGGAGGATTTCCGTGCGCTCGATGAACAGCGGGGTCTTGAACAGCTCCGACGACGAGGCCGAGTAGAAGCCGTCCGAGTAGGAGGCCACGCCCGGGTCGTTGCCGATGTAGAAGGTGTTGCGGCCGGCGCCACGCAGGCTGACCCGGTCGGTGCCGGAGTAGTTCATGCCCGGCGTGAAGTTCACGAAGTCCTGGATGCCGGTGATGCCGGCGATGTCGCGGCGCTCGGAGGTGAAGGCCGACACGGCGACGGGAACGTCCTGCAGGGACTGTTCGCGCTTCTCGGCGGTGATGACCAGCTCTTCGAGCGTGTTGTCGTCCGCGGCCTGGGCGAGGGCGGGTTGGGCGAAGGCGGCCAGGGCGGCGAACGAAGCGCCGGCGACCAGAATTGCGCGCAGAGGCGCGGTGTTGCGAGACATGAAATCCTCCCGAGGGTCCGTCGGCGCGCCGTCCGGTCTCGTGTTTTGCATATTGTTGGATCGGGTGCGGGGAGGCGCCCGGGCCGCGGACCCTCAATAGGAGTTGGCGTCTGCGTCAACTCCGCCGTCACCCGTTTGGCAGATTCCGTTACGCTTTTGACCAACTGTGGCGAAAAGACCGCATTTTCGAATTCCACGCGCAAAACCGAACGCCGGTCAGCGAATCCCTTTGCAGCTTGGGGATCCGCGCGAAGCGCTCCCCGCCCGTCGCGTACCGTTCTGTCAAAAATTGACCAGGCCGGCGGACGCGGAGCAACCCGGCAACGGGGTCGGCCTCTTGGACGCCCTCATTCCCCAGGAATTGGACGAGCGCGCCAGCAGGTCGGGTAGTCCGCTGGCGGCAGGACCATGATTGGCCAAGCGCGCGTCTCAGCGGCCCGGTCTAGTCCAGCCCCTCAAACGAAAAGAGCGGCGGGTCGCCCCGCCGCTTCTGGTCGTCCGGATGGAAAAAGGGGGCGGTGTGACCGCCCCCTTAAAGTTCCCTGGAAGGCTGGGTCCTACCAGCGCTTGGTGATCGAGACGCCGTAGGTGCGCGGCTCGGTGTAGAAGGCGTTGCGGTACAGGCCCGAGCTGTCGTCCGTCAGGTAGAAGTCGGTGACCGCCTTCTCCTTGGTCGCGTTCTTCACGAAGCCCGCGACTTCGACGCCCAGGTCCGAGTTCTCGACCGTCAGCGTCAGGTTGACGTTGTCCCAGGACTTGATGCTGTCCGGACCCGAGTTGTAGATCCGGGCGAAGGTCTTGGACTGGTGGTAGTAGTCGCCACGCAGGGTCGCGTCCCAGTCGCCGAGGGTCCAGGTGTACTGAGCGCCCAGCGAGACCGTCCAATGCGGGGCGTTGGGCAGGCTGTTGCCGTCCAGATCGACTTCCACGCCTTCCGAGACCAGGCCGCCGAAGGCGTTGGTGCCCGCGGCGATGGCGCCGGTCCCGCCGATGTTCGTGCCCGCGCCCGCGGCCGAGGCCAGGGTGCAGACGCCGAGCAGGGTGAACGGATTGCCGCTGGCGTTGGTGATCGCCAGGGCCGTCGCCGCCGAGGCGGTCGAGACCACGCAGTTCGAGGCCGAGCTCGACTTCACCAGCGTCAGGCCCGCGTTGCCTTGGGTCCGGTTGAAGGTGTCGATCGAGGTGGCGTTCTTGATCTTGCTGTCGAGGTAACCGATCGCCGCGTTCAGGCGCAGGCCTTCCAGCGGTTGCCAGATCGACTCGAACTCGGCGCCCATGACCTCGGCGTCGATGTTCTCGTTGATCGACGTCCGGTTGATGATCTTGGAGACCTGGTAGCCCTTATAGTCGTAGTAGAACCCAGTCAGGTTCACCTGCAACGTGCCGTCCAGCAGGGTGTTCTTCGAGCCGATTTCATACGAGTTGATGAACTCGGGCTTGAAGGTCTGCGAGACCGGGACCACGCCGATGCCCGGGCTGGGCGGCGGGTTCAGACCACCGGCCTTATAGCCCCGCGAGTAGAAGGCGTAGATCAGGGTGTCGTTGGTGAAGCCCAGGTCCGGCTTCCAGTCGAAGCCGAAGCGGCCGGTCGGCTCCTTGAACTTGGCCTTCAGGATCGCCGGCTGGCCGGCCAGCGGACCGCCGGGACCGAAGCCGGGCGTGCCGAGCACGACCGAGTGGTTCTCGACTTCCTTGCTGTCGACCGTGTAGCGCAGGCCCAGCGTCCATTTGAAGTTCTCGGACATCTGGTAGTAGAGCTCGCCAAAGGCAGCGTACGACGTCAGGTCATAGGGACCATAGCTGTCGTAGTAGTTGTGGCCGCTGCGGTTCGGATCCTTGTTCGGATCGATGGTGATGCAGGGGGCGGCGCCCGAACAGTTGGCGTTGCCGGTCGCGAGCAGGTTGTTGATCTGGTAGTAGCCGGTCCCGGTGTTGAACATCACATAGTAGTCGCCGGTCGCCTGGAACCGGGAGATGAACCCACCCACGTTGTAGTTGAACGGCCCGTCGTAGTTCGACTGGAACCGCAGCTCGTGGCTCCACTGGGTGGTGTAGCCGGACGAGATGTCGCTGGTGGTGAAGCGGTTTGCGCGGCCGTTCTGCGGATCGTTGATGTTACCGCCGGGGAACAGGCTGGCGTAGATCGCCGCATAGCCGGGGACCGCCGCGAAGGCGTTGACCGGGTTCGGCGTGGTGTTGAAGTTCGAGCTCGGCGTGTAGCGGTTGTAGTCCTGCCGCGTGTAGAGCTTGGAGACCGTGTAGGCGGTCAGCCAGTTCAGGGTCACGTTCTCGGTGACGTCGAACGCCGCGTTGAACTCGTAGATGTCGGTCTTGGCCTTGTAGATCGGGTCGAAGCTCGACTCGATGTCGCGGACGTTCGGCGTCTGGACCTTGCCCGCATAGGCGTCGCCGGTCTGGAAGCCGCCCAGCGCGCCGAACAGGCCGCCCAGGGTGGCCTGCGAGTTCACGGTGCCAAGCGCGCTGGCCGAATACAGCGACGTGGGCGAGCAGCCCTGGCTGAACAGGCCGCGTTCGATCTGGCCGATCAGGCCGCCAGCCGCGCTGGAGAAGGGCACGCCGCCGACGCTGGCCGGGCCGGTGTCCTTGGTGCAGTACTGCTTGCCGATCCGCGAGCGGCTGTCGTTTTCCTGGAAGTGGTCCCACATCACCCAGGTGCGGAGACGTTCCGTCGGGTTGAACGCCAGGGTCGCGCGCACGCCATAGAGGTCGCGGTCGTCGATGTCGTTGCCGGTGACGATGTTGTCGCCGAACCCGTCACGCTTCAGGTACGAACCGGCCAGACGCAGGGCGACCTGGTCGTTGATCGGGAGATTGATCATCCCCCGGGCCTTCATCGTGTTGTAGTTGCCGTATTCCGCGCGGAGGTTACCCGCGAAGGTGTCGGTGGGCTTGGCGGTCAGCAGATTGACCACGCCCCCGGTGGCGTTCCGGCCGTACAGCGTGCCCTGCGGGCCGCGCAGCACTTCGACCCGTTCCACGTCGTAGAACTCGGTCTCGAAGAGGTTGTTGGCGATCAGCGGGGCGTTGTTCAGGTGGATGCCGGTGCCGGCGTCGCCCGAACCGGCCACCAGCTTGGAGCCGATGCCGCGGATCTGGAAATTGTAGCCGGTGAAGTTCCCCTTGGAGAAGTTCACGTTCGGCACGGCCAGCACCAGGTTGGGGCCGCCGTCGATCTTGGATTTTTCGAGCGCGTTCTGGTCGAAGGCCGAAACGGCGATCGGCACGTCCTGGAGGGCTTCCTCCTTCTTCTGCGCCGTGACCACCAGTTCTTCGATCACGTTCGCGCTGGCCGTCTGGGCCAGAACGGGCGTCGTAAACGCGGTGAGAGCCGAGGCGCAAACGCCCACGGCCAGCCAACTCCGAAGAGTGCGGGTATCCTTCATATGTTCCTCCCAGGGCGTCCGGGCTCTTTTGGTTGGCCCGTGGTCCGCCGTTACGCCGCTTAAGCGCAGACTGGCGAGGAGGCGGCGCAGCCCCCCGTTCAGCACCGGCGACGGTCCACCCGTGTTCGCTCAGTGTCAACGGAAGCTAGGCTGCGTAAGGGATTGCTGTGGGTAGTGTGGCGCCCGGAACACCTTAGCTTCCCTAGCGTCGCTTCCCTGAAAGCCGCTTTCCGCCCATATGGAGCCCATGAACGACGGCGCTCTCGTGCTCTTTTCCGGCGGCCAGGATTCCACCGCCTGCCTCGCCTGGGCCCTCGACCGGTATGCCCGGGTCGAGACCGTGGGATTCGACTATGGCCAACGCCACGCGGTCGAACTGGAGGCCCGCCAGGTCGTTCGCGCCCGCATCGCCGCCCAGTTTCCCGCCTGGGCGCCGCGATTGGGCGCGGACCATCTGCTGGACATCCGGGCCTTCGGGGCGCTGGGCGACACCGCCATGACCGGCGACCGGGCCATCGAGATCACCGAGAAGGGCCTGCCTTCGACCTTCGTGCCCGGCCGCAACCTGGTGTTCCTGACCTACGCGGCGGCGCTCGCCGACCGCCGGGGCCTGAGCGCCCTGGTGGGCGGCATGTGCGAGACCGACTTCTCCGGCTATCCCGACTGCCGGCGCGACACGCTCGACGC
>JAIXTR010000617.1 GCA_027483845.1 Caulobacteraceae bacterium
CAGCACCATGGCCGCATGCTCCAATTCCTCGCGGGCGTTGTGCAGCAGGATCTTCTTCAGCTCCGGGTCCTCGGTGTCGTCGGCCCGCTGGCGGTACCAGTCGACGGCCTCGAATTCCTCCATCAGCGAAGTGATCGCATAGTGCATCTCCAGCGTCTTACGGCTGAGCTTGTCGCGGGCGACGTGAAGGGCTTCGCTGGACATTGGGTGTCATGCTCCTGTGGTATGGCTCGGTCATAAAAAGAAGGCATAGCGGGGGGAGTGACGACCATGAAGATCGACCGGCGGGAAGCCCTGGCCCTGCTAGGCCTTGGTGCGGCAACGCCTGCGGCGGCGCAAAGCTCCACAGTAACGTTCGATCATGGCGTCGCTTCGGGCGATCCCGGTCAGGATCGGGTAGTCCTGTGGACGCGGATCACACCGCAAAAGCCCGGGGCCGACATCGCCTACACCTGGACGCTCAACCCCATCGACCGTCGGGCCGGCGGCGCCAAGAGCGGTTCCGGGACCACGGGCCCGGCGCGGGACTATACGATCAAGGTGGACGTCGCGGGCCTGGATCCGGGCCGCGCGTACACCTACGAATTCAAGGCCGCCGGCGCGACCTCGCCACTGGGTCGCACGCGCACCCTGCCGGCGGGGCCGGTCCAGGACGTGGTCCTGGCCATCGCCTCATGCTCGCTCTACCCGAACGGCTACTTCAACGCCTACCAGGCGATCGCCGATCTGCCGCGCGTCGACGCGGTGCTGCACCTGGGCGATTACATCTACGAGTACGGCGGTCCCGGGACCTACGGCATGGACTCGCCCGTCGCGACGGAGCGGCCGCACGACCCGCCGCGCGAGATCCTGAGCCTGGCGGACTATCGCCGCCGCCACGCCCAGTACAAGTCCGATCCGGCCGCCCAGGCAGCCCACGCCCGGGCGCCCTGGATCGTGGTGTGGGACGATCACGAAACCGCCAACGACAGCTTCGTGACCGGCGCTCAGAACCACACGCCGGCGACCGAGGGCGACTGGACGGCGCGCAAGGCCGCAGCGCTGAAGGCCTATTTCGAATGGATGCCGATCCGCGAGCCAAAGTCCGGCGGCGCGCTGGCCGAGGCCGCCATGCGCAGCTTCGATTTCGGCGACCTCGCCAGCCTGATCATGGTCGAGACCCGCCTGACCGCCCGCGACAGCCAGGCCACCCTGGACGGCGATGCGCCGGAGATCGCCGGCCAGCGGGACCTGACGAAGCTGAAGGCCAAGCTCGCCGACCCCAGCCGCCGCATGATGAGCCCGGCGCAGGAAGCCTGGATCGGCGGCGAGCTGCGGCGCTCGGTCAAGGCCGGGCATGCGTGGCAGGTGATCGGCAACCAGGTGGTGATGGCGCGGGTAAACCTGCCCAGCCCGAAGAAGGAGCTGACGCCCGAGCAGTACGCGGCGATCCCGGCCAACGCCCGCAATCGCGTGGCGCGCTATGAGGCTGGCGCCGCGATGGGCCTGCCCGCGGGGCTGGACATGTGGGACGGCTATCCCGCCGACCGGGAGCGGCTGTACGACCAGTTCAAGATGGCGGGCGCCCGCCCGATCGTGGTCAGCGGCGACAGCCATTCATTCTGGGCCAACGAGCTGTCTGACGCCGCGGGCCGGCGCGTCGCCTGCGAGTTCGGAACGACGGGCATCACCAGCCCCGGCAGCGGCGAGTTCGCGCCCGGGATCAACGCCGGCGACCTGATCGCCAAGGCCAACCCGGAAGTGCTGTTCAACGATCAGGTGTCGAAGGGCTTTGTCCTGCTGACCCTGAGCCGTGAACAGGCCAAGGGCGAGATGGTGGCCGTCTCGACCATCGTCGCGAAGGACTTCACGACCCGCGTCGTGAAGGCGTTCACGGCGAAGCCTGACGGGGCAGGCGTTTCGGGGCTCACCGAGGTCTAGGGCAGGATCCGCCGGGCTTGGGCCAGTCGCGCTGCGGACGCCTCAGGCGAGCGCCGGCATGAGCCGGGTCCACAGCTGCTGATCGAAGTCCGGGTCGCTCGCGGCCTGGCCCATGCGGACCACGACCAGCTTCCGGCTCGGCACGACGTAGAGCTTGCGATCGAGGGCGCCCAGCGCGGCGACGAGGTCGGCCGGCGCCGCCGGGATCAGCGGACCGTCGATGCGCTTCGCCGGCGGCCGGATCGTGTAGCCGCTGCCGTTCAGCCACCAGAGCCGGCCATAGGCGGGATTGGCGGGGGACGGCTTGAACAGCTCCGCCAGTCGCGCGGGCGAGACGATCTGCCGTCCGTCCGCGGCGCGCCCGCCGTCCAGGATGATCTGTCCGAAACGGGCTGTGTCGCGGGGGCTGGTCACCAGGCCAGTGGGGTTGCCGACATCGCCGAAGGCGGCGGGGCGTGGCCGCCAGGCGGTATCGCGCATGCCGGCAGGCTGGGTCAGCCACTCTCGGGTCAGGACGTCCAGCGGAGACCCGGCGGCCGCGGCCAGCACGCGCTTCGCCACCGCGTAGACGGGCGTGTTGTACAGAAAGGTCTCGCCAGGCGGAGCGGCGTAGCCAAAGGCCGTGTCGAGGCCCGAGGTCATGGTCAGAACGTCAATGACCCGTATGCGCGTCGCCTGGTCTGGCGTGGCCTTCGACCACCCGGCGCCCAGATACGCATCGACCGGCCGTTGGACGTCCAGAATTCTCTTGTCGATCGCGATTGCCGCCAGGAGACCCACAAAACTCTTCTGCTGAGACGCGACGTCTTCAAGCCGCGCGCCGTCGGCGTTGGTTTCGAAGGCGGCGGTGGCGCGGAAGCGGGTCGCGTCCGCCGGGACGGGCCAGTTGCGCTCGACCAGCGGCCGGCGATCGCGGACGATCAGAAAGCCGGTGGTGTTCTGGCTTTGCACATAGTCGAGCACCGCCTGCATCGCCGCGGATGGCGCCGCCGCGGCCGGCCCTGACAAAAGCGCGGCCCCCGACGCGGCGAGCAGCCCGCGACGGGAGAACTCACCGATGGGCATTCCGATACTCCGACCGCGAGGGTGACGACGGGCCGGACCTTGGAACGCTCGAAGGCGCAGGTCCAGATGAGGTGACGCCTCGGCGCGCCATTGACCGCCTCGAGGCGTCAGGCCACCTGCCGCGGGGCGGACCAGACGTAGGCGTTGACCTCCTGGCGGATGTCGATCCCATCGTTCTGCAAACTCCAGAACCTTACCAGGTCCGGCAGCGGAACTTCGGCGAGCCGACCCGCGAATGTTGCGCCGTTGCGATAGAACCGCGCGGCCCCCACCGTCGGGAACTTGTGCTGCAGCAGCGTGGAGTACCAGCGCGCGATGTCCGGCCGCTCCTCCTCGAGGTTCGGATGGCTGGCGTACAGCTCGCAGCCCGCATCCAGCACCTTGGCCGGCGGAAGGCGCACCAGCGTCTCGAGTCCGCGGGGCAGCTCAAGCCCGAGTTGGGTCTTAATCATCGTATAGTTGAGTAAAAACAGCATGTGCGCGCCCTGGAATGCCCGGCGCCTCCTGATCTGCCGGTGCTGGACCTATTTCGCCTAGGCACCGTTAGCGGTTGATTGCGCGACATGGTGTATCCACAGCTACCGCGACGACGTGGCGCCCTGGCCACGACCTGCTGAGGCGACTGAGACTCGCGCCTGCGCAGCGGCTAGGGGCGCCGCTCCAGGACCAGACGAACGCCAAAGGCGATGAACAGGCCGCCGGTGACACGGTCCAGCCAGCGGACGACTGCGGCCCGCTGCAGCACCCCGGCGATCGGGCGGGTCCCCGCGATCAGGACCGCCGACCAGCAGCTGCCCAGCAGCACGTGGATAACCGCAAGCAGGAAGATGAAGGGCGCGGCCGCGACCCCGGTGGGCAGGAACTGGGGCAGGAACGAGACGTAGAAGACGCCCACCTTCGGGTTCAGCAGATTGGTCAGGAAGCCGCGCCGCATCCAGACGAGGTCGCCGCCGCCGCGCGTCACCTCGGCGGACATTTCGAAGCGGTCGCGGGGCTTGAGAATGAGGTTAAGCCCCAGCCAGACCAGATAGGCCGCGCCGATCCACTTCAGCACGGTGAAGGCCAAGGTGGAGGCGGCCAGCAGAGCGCCCAGGCCCAGCGCCACTGCCGCGCCCCAGAGCAGGCAGCCCGTGTTGATGCCCAACGCCGCGAACGCCGCCCGCTTCGGCCCCTCGACCGCAGCGGTGCGTAGGATGAGGGCGGTGTCCAGCCCCGGCGTCAGGGTCAGCAGGCCCGCGGCCACCACATAGGCCGACAGCGCCTGGACGACGGTCACGGCCGCTTGACCAGCTTGCCGCCCTCGATGACGCGGTAGAAGCACGAGCGCTGACCCGTATGGCAGGCCCCGCCGTCGCCTTGGGGCAGGACCTTCAGCCAGACCGCATCCTGGTCGCAGTCGATGCGCAGTTCCTCGACCACCTGCACCTGGCCGCTGGTGGCGCCCTTGTGCCAGAGCTCGTTGCGCGAGCGGCTGAAGTAGTGGGCCTCACCCGTGGACATGGTCTTGTCCAGCGCCTCGGCGTTCATCCACGCCAGCATCAGCACCTCGCCGGTTTCCGCGTGTGTGGCGACCGCGGCAATCAGGCCGGCGGCGTCGTAGCGCGGCGTCAACTTCAGGCCGTTCTCAAGCAGGTCTTTGGCGGAGGAACTGGTCATGCCGCCCATATGGCGCCGCTGGCGCCGTCCGCACACCCTTTTCACCGCCCCTGCATCACGGCTTGCCGCGGCGCCGTCAGGCTTGTCCGCATGAGTCTGAAGACATGGATCAAGGGTCGCGTGTCGGCCTTCGACGCTTCTGCCCGGCCGTGGGCCGAACGGGGGCGTTTCAGGGCGTACGCCTACGAGTTCCTGTTGTTCGGGCTGAAACAGGCCTGGGCCTGCCTGTTCGGCGGGTCGCTGGTGACCCTGCTCATCGCCACGCACCTGTGGTGGCCGACCGATGCGCCGTTGGCCCGCTATGATTTCCTGGTCGTTGCCGCCGTCGCCCTGCAGGTCGTGCTGCTTGCGACCCGGCTGGAGCGCTGGGACGAGGCGCTGGTGATCCTGGTCTTCCATGTCGTGGGGACCTTGATGGAGGTCTTCAAGACGGCGCAGGGTTCATGGATCTATCCGGAGCCCAGCCTGCTGCGCCTTGGCGGTGTGCCGCTGTTCTCAGGCTTCATGTACGCCGCGATCGGATCGTATATCGCCCGAATCTGGCGACTGATGGGGCTGCAGTTCGTCGGCTATCCGCCGGTCTGGGGCCCCTGGCTTCTCGCCCTTGCCGCCTATCTGAACTTCTTCACGCACCACTATGTGCTGGACGTCCGCAGCGCTCTGTTCGTGGTCTCGGTGATGCTGTTCGCACCCACGTGGTGCGTGTTCACGCCGGACCGCACGCCGCGTCGAATGCCGCTGTTGGCGGGGTTCGTGCTGGTCGCCCTGTTTATCTGGATCGCCGAGAACGTCGGCACCTTCACGGCCGCCTGGGTCTATCCCGCCCAGCGCGACGGCTGGCGTCCGGTGGGCTTGGGCAAGCTGGGCGCGTGGTATCTGCTGATGCTGCTGAGCTTCGTCCTGGTCTCCGTCGTCCATCGCCCAAGGGCGCCGGGACGGGATGTGGCGACGAGGCCCGTTCCGCCCGTCCCAGCGCAGGCCAGGACGGGCTGGAGGCGTGCTACCGGTTCACGAAGTCCAGGAAGCGCTGGCGCAGCGTCGGGTCGGTCTTGAAGACCCCGGTGAACTGGGTGGTGATCGTGCTGACGTGGCGATGGTGGACGCCGCGGGTGGTCATGCACTGGTGCGCGGCGTCGATCAGGACGGCCACGCCGGCGGGGCGCAGACTGTCGGTGATGGCGTCGGCGATCTGCTGGGTCATGGTCTCCTGCGTCTGGAGACGGCGGGCGAAGATCTCGACCACCTTGGCCAGCTTGGAAATGCCCACCACGCGGTTCGTCGGCATGTAGGCCACGTAGGCCTTGCCCAGGAACGGCGCCATGTGGTGCTCGCAGTGGCTCTCGACCTCGATCTCGCGGAGCATGACGATGTCGTCGTAGCCCTGGACGTCCTCGAAGGTGCGGCTGAGTTCCTTGGCGGGATCGAGGGTATAGCCCTCGAACCATTCGCCATAGGCGTCGACCACGCGCTTGGGCGTATCGATCACGCCTTCGCGGCGCGGGTCGTCGCCGGCCCAGGCGATCAGGGTGCGCACGGCTTCCATCGCTTCTTCGCGCGTCGGGCGCTTGAAGGGCTCAAGGTTGCCGTCGTCGGACCCGATCAGGGTTCGCTCGCGGGAAATAGCGTCCATGAGGGAATGTTTCTTTCCAGGGCTGAGTTGCGCCGGAACGAGGGTTCCGGAGATTACGCGTGCCACCCTTCCACGTCGGCCCGAGGCTTGGTGGCCTCCTGTCCGGGCGATCTGTATATGGGGCGATCACCCACCCCCGCAACTGTCCGCAACGTAAACTGAGCCATGACCCTTAGCCTGTACGACACGATGAGCCGCGCGAAGCGGCCGTTCACCCCGAAGGATCCGTCGCGGGTGACGCTCTATGTCTGCGGGCCGACCGTCTACAACTTCGCCCATATCGGCAATTTCCGGCCGGTGGTGGTGTTCGATCTGTTGTTCCGCGTGTTGCGCGAGGTCTATGGCGCGGACGCCGTGAAATATGCCGCGAACGTCACGGACGTGGACGACAAGATCAACCGCAAGGCCGCCGAAGAAGGCGTGCCGATCAGCGTGATCACCAACCGCTACCTCGACGCCTACAACGCCGACGCGGCGGCGCTGGGCGCCTTGCGGCCCACGTTCCAGCCGCGCGTGACCGAGACCATGGACGCCATCGTGAAGATGATCGGCGACCTGATCCATCAGAACAGCGCCTATGCCGCGGAGGGCCACGTGCTCTTCGACACCCAGTCCTTCGCCGACTACGGCAAGCTGTCGGGCCGGCCGATGGACGAGATGATCGCCGGCGCCCGCGTCGACGTGGCCCCCTACAAGCGTCATCCGGCAGACTTCGTGCTCTGGAAGCCGTCCAAGGAAAACGAGCCCGAGTGGGACAGCCCGTGGGGACCGGGCCGGCCGGGCTGGCATATCGAATGCACCGCCATGATCGAAGAGGCGCTGGGCCTGCCGATCGACATCCATGGCGGCGGCATCGACCTGGTCTTCCCCCACCATGAGAACGAGCTGGCCCAGGGCGTCTGCTCGGGCCATGGCGAGCGGGAGTACGCCCAGGTCTGGATGCACAACGGCTTCCTGAACATGGGCGATGAGAAGATGTCCAAGAGCCTGGGCAACGTCGCCCTGGCGCACGATCTGCTGGGTCTCTACCCCGGTGAGGCGATCCGCTGGGCCCTGCTGAGCGGCCACTATCGCCAGCCGCTGGAGTGGAACGACACGCTGATCGAACAGTCGAAGAGCGCGCTGGACCGCCTCTATCGGGTGCTCGACGACGCCGGTCGGTTCCTGGCAGGCGAAAGCGCGGCGGGAGGCTTTGACAACCCAGCCGCTCAAGCGGACTTCGCCGCGGTCGAGGCGGCGCTGCACGACGACCTCAACACGCCCACCGCCTTCGCCGCCCTGTTCCAGCTGGCGGACAAGGTGCGGGCCGCCGTTATGGCGCAGGACGCCCGCAGCGTCGCCAGCGGGCGCGACCTGCTGGTCGCGGCGGGGGGGCTGATGGGCTTCCTGACGACGGATCCGCAGGCCTGGTTCCACACCGGCGCCGACGATGATCTCAAGACCCGCGTCGAGGCGCTGATCGCCGACCGCCAGGCGGCGCGGGCGACCAAGAACTGGCCCGAGGCCGATCGCATTCGCGGGGAGCTGGCGGCGCTGAACGTCGAAGTCATGGATGGTCCCAGCGGAGCCACCTGGCGCATCAAGGAGCAGGCGTGATGCCCTTCAAACCCGGACCCGACCTCAAGGCCGCGCCGTTCCAACGCAAGGGCGGCGCACTGGGCCCCCAGACCATGTCGCTGCAGACCGAGGGCCGTCCGCCCCCGCCCAAGGGCCCCAGCGGCTTCCGCGTCGAGGACCGCATCGGGGTCCAGGCGCCCGCCGAGGTGATCTGGGAGGTCGTCGCCGACCTCGAGGCCTGGGCGAGTTGGAATCCGACCTATCCGCGCGCCGCCGGTGAAATCCGGATCGGCAATGTCCTCGATCTCGACCTGGCCCTGCCCGGCCAACCCGCCCAGCAGATCAAGGCCCGGGTCCTGGACTGGGTGCCCCATGAGCAACTGCATTGGGAGCTCAAGTTCCTGGGCGGGCTGATCCGGACTCTTCGCTACATCGAGATCACACCCCTGGCCGATCATGGCTGTGTGGTCGACAACGGCGAGGTGTTCGGCGGACTGATGGGGCCGTCGCTGGGCAAGCGGATGCGCGGTCCCGTACGGCGCGGGTTCCTGGCCATGAACGAGGCCTTGAAGGTTCGCGCCGAGGCGCTCTGGGCGTCGCGCCGCGCCTAGG
>JAIXTR010000651.1 GCA_027483845.1 Caulobacteraceae bacterium
ATCCAGGCGATGACCGCGATGATGTGCAGACCGCGCAGCAGGTCGAAGCTGAGGAAGGCGGGCCAGGTCATGCCGCGGCTCCCAGCCGGCACGGGCACTTCCCGTGGGCCGACGGACAGCGCCAGTCGCCGTGGGGGGCGACGCCATCACGCGGCAGGGCGCCTGAGACGGCGGCGGCCAAGTCGGCGATGAAGGGCGCGCCGACCCCCGGGGTTCGGGCCCGCAGGTAGGTGATGACGCCCAGTTCCTTGGCCAGGTCGGCGTATTCGTGGTCCAGCTCGACCAGGGTCTCGACGTGCTCGGAGACGAAGGCGATGGGGGTGATCAGCACGCCCTTGCCATCGTCGTGGGCCGCCTTGATGGCGTCCTCCGTCGAGGGCTTCAGCCACTGGAGGCGGCCGACCCGGCTCTGGAAGGAGACCCGCCAGTCGGTGATCTCCGGCAACAGGGCGGCGACCGCCGCGGCCGTGGCGTTGATCTGGGCTTCGTAGGGGTCGCCGGCGTCGACGATCTGCTGCGGCAGGCCGTGGGCGGAGAACAGCAGACGGACGTTGGCCGGCTTGCCGCCCGCCTCCCACGCCTTGCGGATCTCCGCGGCGTGGGCCTCGGCCAGGCCGGTCGTAGTGGGATAGCAGCAGACGGTGCGCGTGCGGCCGGGCCCCTTGTAGGCGCGGGCCCAGTCCTTGGCCGACGAGCCGGTCGTGGTGGTGGAAAACTGCGGATAGAGCGGCAGCAGCACGATCTCGTCCGGCGCATAGGCGGCGACCGCCTTGGCTGTCTCGTCGGCGAACGGATGCCAGTAGCGCATGGCGATGAAGACCCGGGCGTCGTGGCCCTGGGCCTTCAGTTCGGCTTCCAGCGCCTGGGCCTGGGCTTCCGTCTCCGGCAACAGGGGCGAGCGGCCGCCCATGATCGCGTAGTTGGCCTGGGCGGTCTTGTTGCGGGTCGTGGAGATCAGGGCGGCCAGGGCATAGCGGGCCGGCGCCGGCAGCTGGATGATCGCCGGATCGCGGAACAGGTTGAACAGGAAGGGCCGGACGGCCTTGAGGCTGTCGGGACCACCCAGGTTGAAGAGGACGACGGCGAGCCGGCTCATACAGCGGCCATGGCGTTGGCGGGCTTTCCGGTGACGCGTTCGACGACGCGGGCGATGTGGGCGATCGGGGTGTCGGGCAGGACGCCGTGACCCAGGTTGAAGATGTAGGGACCGCCCGACCACTGTTCCAGCAGGGCGTCGACGCGGGCGTCGAGCGCGGGGCCGCCGGCGCGGAGCAGCAGGTTGTCGAGGGCGCCCTGGATCGCCTGGCCGCCGGCCTGGATCCGGTGGCCAAGCGCGGCGCTGGCCTGGGTGTCGAGGGCGACGGCCTGCACCGGCACCTCGGCGGCGTAGCGCTCGACCAGGGCGCCGGCGCTGCGCGGGAAGCCGATGAAGGGCGTGTCGATCCCGGCGGCGCGGACACGTTCGACGATGCGCTTGTGCGGTCCGATGACGATGCGTTCGAACACGTCCTCCGCCAGATTGTCGGCCCAGCTCTCGAACAGCTTCAGCGCCTGGGCGCCGGACTTCGCCTGCATCACCAGGTAGCGGGCGGTGCTCTCGACCAGCACCTCAAGCAGCGCGTCGAGCTCGTCGGGGTGGGCGTAGGCGTAGGTGCGGGCGGCGTCGCGCTGGGAGCCTCGGCCCTCCAGCATGTAGGTGGCGACCGTCCAGGGGGCGCCGGCGAAGCCGATCAGGGCCCGCTCGGGCTCCAGCTCGGCGCGGACCCGCGAGAGCGTCTCACCGATGTTGGCCAGCTTGGCGGTGGAGCCCTCGATGGCGTCCTGCATGGCGCCGATCGGGGGCAATGGGCCCAGGCGCGGCCCTTCGCCGGCCTCGAACCAGACCTCCTGGCCCAGGGCCTGAGGGATCAGCAGGATGTCGGCGAAGACGATGGCCGCATCCATGGGGAAGCGGCGCATGGGCTGCAGCGTCGCCTCGGCCGCCATCTCCGGGTTGAAGCAGAAGGCGATGAAGTCCGGCGCCCGGGTGCGCAGCGCCCGGTACTCGGGCAGCGACCGTCCGGCCTGGCGCATGAACCACACGGGCGGCCGGTCCAGGGTTTCGCCGGCCAGGACGCGCAGGAGGCGGGGGGTCTCGCTCATGGGCCGACTTAAAGCCTGCCCCGACCTTCGGCTCAAGAGCGACGCGCACCGTCCCGCTCAGCCCTTCCTCTCTTCAATCTAGAAGAGTCTTGAAATGGATTGGAGAAGGAGGGGTAGGGCCTGTCGGCAATGGGGAAAACCTTGACGATCCATTGACGATCCCCCGCTCGCCCCCGGTTCGTCCCCAGGCCAAGGCACAGGGGACCGCGGCCTGTGAATGACGGGGATGGCCGATAGCGGCGGCGGAGCGCCTTAAGGTTTCGGTAAGGACTTGGTTAAGAACCGTAGCGCCCGGGTGGAAAACCGAGTTGTCCGCAGCCGGGTCGTCCAATCGGCGCCCAGCGGGTCGGACCTGGGGGTTAATGGCAGGTTAACGGGGCGTTCCATCCTCGTGATCCCCCGGCGGTCGCCGGCGACGGGATTCTCACCCCATCTATCCCCATCGTCGTCCAGCTTCGCTAAGAGTGAGTCCACAGGAACCGTCCCCAGGCTTTTTTGCGGAGCCCCCTTGCCCAACGCCCAGCCGCCCAGGCTCGCCACCTACTTCCACGTCCACCTGGTGTCGGACTCCACCGGCGAGACGCTGAACGCCATGGCGCGGGCGGTGTGCGCGCGGTTCGAGAACGTCCTGCCCATCGAGCACATCTACGCCCTGGTCCGTTCGCAGCGGCAGCTGGATCGCGCGCTGAGCGATATCGAGGAGGCGCCAGGGATCGTCCTGCACACCATCGTCGACGAGAAGCTACGCGCGGCGCTGGAGGAGGGTTGCCGGCGGATGGACATGCCCTGCCTGCCGGCGCTGGACCCGCTGGTCAGCGCGATGCAGCGCTATCTGGGCGCGGCGACGACCAGCCGGGTGGGCGCGCACCTGCGGTTGGACAACGACTATTTCAACCGGATGGACGCCCTGAACTACGCCATCGGCCACGACGACGGCCAGGGCGGGCAGGATCTGGACCAGGCGGACGTGGTGCTGCTGGGGGTGTCGCGCACCTCGAAGACGCCGACCTGCATCTACCTGGCGCACCGCGGCGTGCGGGCGGCCAATGTGCCGCTGGTGCCGGGGCGGCCGCTGCCGGAGAAGCTGTTCCAGCTGAACAACGCCCTGATCGTGGGACTGATCATCTCGCCGGACCGGCTGATCCAGATCCGCCGCAACCGCCTGCTCAGCCTCAACGAGAACCGCGAGTCGACCTACATCGACACGGATTCGGTGCGCGAGGAGATCATCGCCGCGCGGCGGCTCTATGAACGGCACGGTTTCCCGACCATCGACGTCACGCGACGCTCGGTGGAGGAGACGGCGGCAGCGGTGCTCAACCTGCTGTCGCGGGGCCACGGCCAGATCGAGGTGTTGGGGTGACAGTCATACTGGCGTCTAAGAGCGCCGCGCGGCGGGCCGTGCTGGACGGGGCGGGCGTAACCTACGAGGCGACGGTCGCCGGCGTGGACGAAGAGGCGGTGAAGGACTCGCTGCTGGCCGAGGGGCATGGGCCGCGGGACATTGCCGACGCCCTGGCGGAGCTTAAGGCGATCCGGGTGTCGCGGGCGCGGAGCGGCTTCGTCATCGGGGCCGACCAGACGCTGGATCTGGACGGCAAGCTCTATGACAAGGCCGGGAGCGTGG
>JAIXTR010000654.1 GCA_027483845.1 Caulobacteraceae bacterium
ATGAGCCGGATCGCCGCCCCGATGATCGGCGGCATGCTCACCGCGCCGCTGTTGTCCATGTTCGTCGTGCCGGCAGGGTATCTGCTGCTGCGACGACGCCATTCCCTCAAGCGTTCAACCCAAGGAGAGCATCCGTGAAACACCACCTTCTGCTCGGCCTCGCCGCCCTCGCCGCGGCCGGCGGCTTGGCCGCCTGTGGCCAGAAGACAGAGATCGACGCGGCCGAGACGCCAGCGGCGCCCGCGGCGGAGAGCGCGGCGGCGCCGGCCGCCGGCTCGGCGATGGACGGCATGAGCCCGACCGAGGCTCCGGGCGCGAAAACCGCCAAGGGTGCGGGCACGGTGACGGCGGTGGACGCCGCGGCCGGAACCATCACCATCAACCATGGCCCGATCCCGGAAGCGAGCTGGCCCGCCATGACCATGGGCTTCAAGGCGAGCCCCGAGCAGGTCGCCAGTGTGAAGGCGGGCGACAAGGTAGCCTTCGACCTCAAGCTGCAAGGCGGCGCTGGGGAGATCACCGCGATCCGCAAGCAGTAGGACCGACGGGGGCGGGGTTCCCGCCCCGCACGCTCAGGCGTGGCGCGCGAAAACCTGGGTGCGCCCGCCGGGCAGCAGGAGCAGGGTTTGGAACGGCTCCCTGCGGCCGTCCGGCGTCTCCATGCCGGGCGAGCCAAGCGGCATGCCTGGAACCGTGATCCCGAGGGCCTTCGGCCGCTCGCGCAGGAGCCGGGCGACGTCGCCCGGCGGCACATGGCCGACCACGACATAGCTGCCGATGGTCGACAGGTGGCAGGACGAGAGCTCGAACGGCACGCCGTGGCGCTTATTGAAGGGCGTCACGTCCTCGACCGTGTTGACCTTGGGGCGATAGCCCGCTCGGGTCATCGTGGTGATCCAGCCCTTGCAGCACCCGCAGGAAGCGGTCTTGTAGACCGTCAAGGCGGGCGCCGTGGCGGCCCATGCCCCCGGCGCCGCCAGGGAGGCGGCGGCGAGGCCCAGGAGATGACGACGGTGTATCATCGCGGATTGTCCTTGGCTCAACGGCCGCCGCAGCACGACACGCGCGCCGGGGTCGGCGCCTGCGTGGCCTCCTCAGGGGTGTAGCCGGCGGCGCGGATCGCCTCGCTCACGCGCGGACCGGCCGCCGCAGTGGCGACCTCCACGGACTTCGTGCTCAGATCCACTGTGACGTCTGCGAGGGGATCGACCTCCCTTACGGCGGCGGTGATCGCCTGCACGCAGTGACCGCAGCTCATATCGTTGACTTGGTAGCGAAGCATCGGAACCTCCTTGTTGCGGGCCTCGCCCATTCAAATGGGGTTTCCCACCGTGGGAGGGTCAAGGGCGACGCGCGGCTAAAGTCGGTTCAAGATCGCCTTCATCTGCCCTATCTCGCGCGTCTGCGAGGCGATGATCCCGTCGGGCCCGTAGCAAAGGTCGCGGAGTTCCGGGTCCTTCAGCGAAGCCTCCTTGCACATCAGCAGGGCGCCCGAATGGTGGGGGATCATCGACGTCACGAACTGGCGGTCGCCAACCAGGCCCTGGGCTCGGATGCCGATAAGCGCGAGCACGAACACAGCCACAAAACCCGCGTGCAGAAGGAGGTTCAGCCTCTTGTTCGTGTACATCGACCGCATGGTCACCAACATGATGATGGCCATCGGCGCCCACATCACCAGCGCCATGTAGAAGAAGTTGAGGTTCTGGATGAACTCACCCCAGGTGAAGATCATCGCGAACATGGCCAGATACATGACGACAAGGCTGAGGCCGAGGTTCACGGCAAGCATCAGGTAATGATGCTTCATGCTGTTTCGACCCATGGGCGAGCCATGGCTGTGGGACTCGGTCATGTCTAGCTCCCGCCTCTGCGGCGACCTCAGGATCGTCGCCTCTCGATCAGAACCAGGCCCGCAGGCCGACGACGAGGCGCGTCGCCGCCGCCTTCTCGCCGTGCGCGCGGACGAAGTCGGCCGTGTCGCCGAACGATCGCTCGTAGGAGACCCCGACGTAGGGGGCGAACTCGCGCCGCAGCTCGTAGCGCAGCCGCAGGCCGAACTCGCCCCGGGTGAGGCCGGAGCCGATCTGGCTTTCCGGGATGTCCTGGGCGGAGAACTCCAGCTCCGCGCGCGGCTGCAGGATCACGCGCTGTGTCAGCCTGAAGTCGTAGCTCCCTTCGACCCGGGCCAGAAGATCACCCTTGTCGGACAGGAACAGCGCGCCCTCGGCCTCGAACCAGTAGGGGAACAGCGCGTCCACGCCGACGGTGGCGTAGGCGCGGCCGCGGGGTTCCAGGTCATAGCGGAGGCCGGCCTGAAGGTCGGTGTAGCGCGCGACGGCGCGCGAGTAGAGCAGCTGGACTTCCGCCGACTCCACCCCCTCGCCGGATTGCCCCTCCCCTTCGGTCTTGAAGGCGAAGCGGTTGATGTCGCCGCCGTACCAGCCTTCAACCTGCCAGCTGTAGCGGTCGCCCTTGGGGGCCCACTCCAGAAGGTCGGCCTGCAGCTTCGACACGCGGGCCCCGCCGTGCTCTTCCTCGAGGATCGAGCGGGCGCGCGTCATCGCGCGGACGTCGAAGACCTGGTCGGCCATGTTGTCCCGGATCACCGGCGGCGGGGGCGCATCGCCGACCGGCAGGTCGGCCCCGGTTTGGCCACCTGCCGCCGGTCCCATGACGTGGCCGGCGTGCGGATCGGCCGGCGCCGCGGCGCCGTCCATCTGGTGGCCCGCGTGCGGGTCCGCAGGCGGTGCGGCCGGCGCGGCCGGCATGGTGTGGCCGGCATGGGGATCGGCCGCAGCCGGCGGGCTCGGCATCTGGTGACCGGCATGAGGATCAGCCGCCGTGGGCGGCATGGCGTGGCCCGCATGCGGGTCGGCCGACGCTTCGGCGGGGGCTTCAGCCGGAGCGCCGCCAGCGGACGCGGCCGACGCCCGGTGGCTGGCGTGCGGACCGGGCGCGGCCGCCGGCATCTGGTGACCCGCGTGAGGATCGGCCGTCGCAGATGCGGTCGGCATGGCGTGGCCGGCGTGCGGATTGGCCTGGGCGAAGGCCGGGCCTGCCGAGCCAGCCAGCAAAAGGGCGAGGAGCGAGGTCCGGATCATGCCGCCGCTCCAGCCATCGGGCGCACCTTGAACACCTGAAACATGCCCGCGTGCATGTGGTAGAGCATGTGGCAGTGGAAGGCCCAGTCGCCGGCCTCGGCGGTGATGTCGAAGCTCACCTTACCCCCGGGGGCCACGTTGACCGTATGCTTGCGCGGCATGAAGCCCACGGGCCCGTGCACCAGCTCGAAGAAGTGGCCGTGCAGGTGGATCGGGTGGGTCATCATCGAGTCGTTGATCAGGGTGATGCGCACCCGCTCTCCGCTGCGGAACGAATACGGCGGCGGGTTCTCGCTGAACTTCCAGCCGTCAAAGCCCCACATGAACCGCTCCATGTTGCCGGTCAGGTGGATGTCGAGGGCCCGGTCGGGCGCGCGCGGGTCGGGATTGGGCTCCAGCGCGATCAGGTCCTTGTAGACGAGAACCCGGTGGCCGACGCTTTCCAAGCCGAGCCCCGGCTCGCCCGTACGGTCCATCGGCATCGGCGCAATCATCTGGACGCCAGGCCCTTTCTTGATCTGAGGCGCTTTCGAATAGTCCAGCATGTTCATAGACATGCCCGGCATGCTTCCCATGGCGTCTGAGCCCCGGGCTCGCGGCGGCCCCAGGCCTGGGAGCGGCGCGCTCGAGGCGGCTGTCCCGGCCATCGCCGAATGATCCATGCCGGCCATGTTGGCGTGATCCATCCCCGGCATGGCCGAGTGATCCATAGTCGGCGTGCTCGACGCGGCGCTCCCCGCCGTCGCCGAATGATCCATCCCGGCCATGTTCGACATGTCCATCCCAGCCATGCCGCCGTGTCCGCCGTGGGCCGACATGTCCATGCCCATGTCCTTCATCGTCAGCACCGGCCGCTGGCGCAGCGGCGGGACGTCCGCGCTCATGCCCGCCCGCGGGGCCAGGGTGGCCCGGCCCATGCCGGAGCGGTCAATGGCCTCGGACACCAGGGTGTAGGCCCGGTCCTCGGTCGGCTGCACGATGACGTCGTAGGTCTCGGCGTTGCCGATCTGGAACTCGTCGACCTCGACCGGGCGCACGTTCTGGCCGTCCGCAGCGACCACCGTGAGTTTCAGTCCCGGGATCCGGATGTTGAAGATCATCTGGGCCGCGGCGTTGATGAACCGCAGGCGCACGCGCTCTCCGGGGGTGAACAGTCCGGTCCAATTGTCCTTGGGACCGTGGCCGTTGATGAGGAAGGTCTGCACGGCGCCGGTGACGTCGGAGATGTCCGTCGGGTCCATGAGCATCTTGGCCCATTCGATCCGCTCGGCCAGCGTCTGGTCCTTGCCGGCCAGGAGGCCGGCGACGGTCTGGCGCTGGTAGTTGAAGACGCCGCCCTGCTGCTTCAGCCGCTTGAAGATTAGGTGCGGGTGCATCTCGCTGTGGTCGGCGAGGACGATCACATGCTCGCGGTCGGCGCTGACCGGGTCGGGCTGCGCCGGCTCGATGACGATCGGGGCGTAGTGGCCCTCCGCTTCCTGCAGGCCCGAGTGGCTATGGTACCAGTAGGTCCCGGCCTGGATGATCGGGAACTCGTACACGAAGGTCTCTCCAGG
>JAIXTR010000281.1 GCA_027483845.1 Caulobacteraceae bacterium
GCCTCTATTCGGCCGTGGAGCCAAGCTCCCGGACGCGCGGGAATCCCGCCCCTTATTGCGTGCGGCTCTCTTACACGCTACCGGCGCTCGCGCAACCGCCCAAGACGTCCCACCCCCCACGGCATGAACCCGATCATACTCATCCCCGCGCGCATGGCCGCGACACGCCTGCCGGGGAAACCTCTGGCGGACATCGGCGGCCGGCCCATGATCGTGCGGGTTCTGCGTCAAGCGCAGGCGGCGAACGCCGGCCCGGTGGCTGTGGCGGCGGGCGATCCGGAGATCGTGGAGGCGGTCCGCGCCGCGGGCGGGCGCGCCGTGCTGACCGATCCCGAGCTGCCCTCCGGCTCCGACCGCATCCTCGCCGCCCTGGCCGAGTTGGACCCCGACGGTCGCCACGACGTGGTGATCAACCTGCAGGGCGACATGCCGTTCGTGGCGCCCGAGGTGCTGGCCGCCTGCGCCGGCCTGCTGGCCCGCGAGCCGGCGTGCGACATTTCGACCGTCGTCGCGCCGGAGGCTTCGATCGCCGACCGCAGCAACTCCGACGTGGTCAAGGCCGTGCTGGCTCTGGAGGCCGATGGGCGCAGCGGCCGGGCGCTCTACTTCACCCGCTCGACCCTCTATGGCGACCAGCCGATCTGGCGGCACGTGGGCATCTATGGCTATCGCCGCGCCGCGCTGAGCGCCTTCAACGCCGCGCCGCCGTCGCCGCTGGAGCGCCGCGAGAAGCTGGAGCAGCTGCGCGCGATGGAGCTGGGACTTTCGATCTGGGCCGCCGTGGCCGAGGACGCGCCAATCTCGGTGGACAATCCGTCCGACCTGGACCGCGCCCGCGATTATGCAAGGACACACCATGACTAGTGGACGGATCGCCTTCCAGGGCGAACTCGGCGCCAACAGCCATGAGGCCTGCACCGCGGCGTTTCCCGATATGGAGCCCGTGCCCAACGCCACCTTCGAGGAGGCGTTCGAGGCCGTGCAGTCCGGCGACTGCGAGCTGGGCATGATCCCGGTGGAGAACTCCATCGCCGGGCGGGTGGCCGACGTGCATCACCTTCTTCCGTCGTCAGGCCTGAGGATCATCGGGGAACGGTTCAAGCCGATCCACTTCCAGCTGATGGCCAATCCCGGCACCAGGCTGGAGGATGTGGCGACCGTGCTCTCCATGCCGTTCGCCCTGGGGCAGTGCCGCAAGACGCTGCGTCGGTTGAATCCGAACCTGAAGAGCGAGGCGACGGGCGACACGGCCGCCTCCGCGAAGCTGCTGGCCGAGCGTCCCGACCCGACCAAGGCGGCGCTGGCGCCCGCGCTGGCCGCCGAGATCTATGGTCTCGACATCCTCGCCCGGGACGTCGAGGACGAGCGCAACAACACCACCCGATTCCTGATCATGACGGCGGACACCAATCCGCCGGCGCCCGCGTTCACCGAGCCCTGCATGACCAGCTTCATCTTCCGGGTCCGGAACATCCCGGCTGCGCTCTACAAGGCGCTGGGCGGGTTTGCCACCAATGGCGTGAACATGACCAAGCTCGAGAGCTACATGGAGAACGGCGCCTTCACGGCCACGTTCTTCTACGCCGAGGTCGACGGCCGGCCCGAGGACCAGGATCTGGCCCGCGCGTTCGACGAGCTGCGGTTCTTCTCCGAGCGGTTCGAGATCCTCGGCGTCTATCCGGCGGACCCGTTCCGCAACCGTTAGGAACAATTAACCACCACTCAAGGTTGGTGCGGCGTGGTGGGGGCTCCAAAGGCCGCGACCTCGGGCTGACGCCGCCGGTCCCCAACCCGACGGTGTCAGCCTCCTCCCGGAGGCCGGCTAGGCCTCTTCGGCCCAGGCCTTGATCAGCTGGTGGGCGATGGCCAGGGGCGGCGGCGCGAAGGTCCCCTCGATCTCGCCCTTCAGCAGCTTGCGCGCCTCTTCCCGGGTGAACCAGCGGACTTCGGAGAGTTCGGTCTGGTCCGGCGTCCCCTCGTCGTCCTCGACCTCGGCGATGAGCCCGATCATCAACGAGGACGGATAGGGCCAGGGCTGGGTCGAGTGATAGCGGACCTGGCGGGTGCGCAGGCCGGCCTCCTCGGCCAGTTCTCGGGCGCAGGCCTCCTCGATGCTTTCCCCGGGCTCCAGGAACCCGGCGAGGGCCGAGAACATGCCGGCGGGCCAGATTTCCTGGCGGCCCAGCATGCAGCGATCGCCATGGTAGGCCAGCATGATCACCACCGGATCGGTGCGCGGGAAGTGCTCGGCCTCGCAGGACGGGCACTGGCGCTTCCAGCCGCCTTCCTTGGGGACGGACGGCTGGCCGCACGCCGAGCAGTACTGGTGGCGGCGGCGCCATTCGTACATCGACTTGGCGGTGGCCAGGATGCCGGCGTCGGCGGTGGGCAGGCGCAGGGCGACCTGACGGAGATCCATGAACTCGCCCAGGCCCTGCAGCGGGCCCTGGGCCGGGTCGTTCGGTCCCTCGATATCCAGGGCGAAGATCGCCGTGTCCTTCCAAAGGCCCATGAACAGCAGGCGCTCGGGCCCGCCAGCCAGTTCCTCGACCATCTTGGCCGGCAGGTAGGCGATCTGGATGCCGCCGTCCTTGGCCTTTTCCACGAACGGCTTACCGTTCCAGATGGCGATACCGAGCGACTCCGGCGAGCTCAGCTGCTCGGCGAGCCAAGCGGTGTCACCCCGTCGCTCGCTGGCGCGATCCAAGGGGTTTCCGGCGAAGGTGTTCACAAAGGACTGGAGCGGCATGGCCCCTTTCTTAAGGGGTCCGCGCCGCCGCGTCAGCCCAGCTTCGCAAGAGCGCTATAGGCGCAGTTCGCCCTGGTCTTCGCCGTCCCAGTAGTGGATGCGGCTGGCGCTGACCTTGATCATCGCCAGGCCCGGGCTGTCGAGGCCCTGCGGCCACCACCGCTCCAGGTCGGGAACCCAGTGTTCTTCCATCGTGGACCGGTCGCGCACGATCTGCGCTTCACCCTCGATGTTGAAGAAGACTGGCGGTTTGCCCAGCAGGCCGCCCTTGCCCTGAGCCGACAGGGTCACCGTCGGATCGCGCGAGACATCGGCGAAGGTGCGGGATTCCTCGTCGAGGAAGAACCAGCTGGCGCCGTCGTACTCGACGTCGCGGTTGTTGCTCATCGGCCGGCCGGCGATCTGGCCGCCGTCGGTGTGGGTGAGCAACATCATGAAGTCGATGTCCTTCAGGCTCTTGGCGATCTCAGACAGATTCTTCTGACCCATGGGTCTCTCCCGCGTGTGGCGTGCGGGGCGAGAAAGCGCGAAGGTAGGGGTGCGTTCCGCTTGGACCGCGCCCACATCAAGGGCGCGGCGTCGTCGCACGCACGTACCCTGGGGAAACTGGAGCCTTCCGAATGTCCGAGACACCGCCTCCCAATCAGCCCGCCGGCTATGTCCCGCCCAAGGTCTGGCAGTGGAACAAGGAGAGCGGGGGCCGGTTCGCCGCCATCAACCGCCCCATCGCCGGTCCGACGCACGAGAAGGAGCTGCCGGTCGGCAAGCATCCGATGCAGCTCTACTCCCTGGGCACGCCCAACGGGGTGAAGGTGACGGTCATGCTGGAGGAGCTGCTGGCGCTGGGGCACACAGGCGCGGAATATGACGCCTGGCTGATCAACATCGGCAAGGGCGACCAGTTCGGGTCCGGCTTCGTCGAGGTGAACCCGAATTCGAAGATTCCGGCCCTGATGGACCGCAGCGGGCCGACGCCGATCCGGGTGTTCGAGAGCGGCGCCATCCTGATCCACCTGGCCGAGAAGTTCGGGGAATTCCTGCCCACCGATCCGGCCAAGCGCGCTGAGGTGATGTCCTGGCTGATGTGGCTGATGGGCAGCGCGCCGTTCCTGGGCGGCGGCTTCGGCCACTTCTACGCCTATGCGCCGTTCAAGATCGAATACGCCATCGACCGCTACGCCATGGAGGCGAAGCGCCAGCTGGATGTGCTGGACCGGCGGCTGGCCGAGAGCGAGTACCTGGGCGGATCCGAGTATTCGATCGCCGACATGGCCACCTGGCCCTGGTACGGCCTGGTCGCCAAGGGCGGCGCCTACGAGGCGGGCGAGTTCCTCGACGTGCAGAGCTACAAGCACCTGCAGCGCTGGACCGACCAGATCGCGCAGCGGCCGGCGGTGAAGCGCGGGCGGCTGGTCAACAAGGCCCAGGGCGAGCCGGCGCTGCTTGAACGCCACGATGCGGCGGAACTCGACGCGCTGCTGGCGGGCAAATGAGGGCGGGGCGGGCCGGATAACTTGCTTTTTGCCGCTTAAGAGCTCATCTAGCGCGCTCAAAATCGGTATTGGCTCGACTCTCGTCCCCCCGGATCTTCAGATCCGTCGGACGAGCCGGCCCGCATCGCGTCTTCCGCAAATAGGACCGCCCATTGGCTAAAGAAGATCTTGTCGAGTTCGAAGGTGAAGTCACCGAGCTGCTGCCCGAGGGCCGCTTCCGGGTGCGCCTCGAGAACGACCACGAAGTGCTGGCCTACACCGCCGGCAAGATGAAGAAGCACCGCATCCGCTCGATGGTGGGCGACAAGGTGACGGTCGAGATGACCCCCTACGACATGGATCGCGCGCGGATCATCTTCCGTCACCGCGACACCGGCCCGCGGGTCGGCGGCGGCCCCGCGCGGCCGCAGTTCCGCAAGCGCTAGAGCGCGAACGGCGCGGGGTCGTATGGACCCCGCGATCTATCCTACGGCGATCCAGTTCCCGGTGAGGGAGCTCATGGAAACGCCGACCAGGATCATCTGGGCGCCGCCCGTCATGCTGATGACCACGTCACCGCCGGACTCGGCCACGCTGTAGGTCGTGCCGGCGTCCAGCAACACGCGATCGCCCTCGGCGCGATTGAAGTCGGTTACGCGGTCGAGGCCGGCGTCGCCGAAGCTGTGGAAGATGTCGGCGCCGGCGCCGCCGGTCAGGGTGTCATTGTCCTGGTCGCCGGACATGTAGTCGTCGCCGTCGCCGCCGAAGAGGCGGTCGTCCTGCTGGCCGCCGCGAACGATGTCGTTCCCCGCCCCGCCGTCGCAGGTGTCATTCCCCAGATTGCCGTACACCAGGTCGTAGGCCTCGCCGCCGGACAGGCTGTCGTTGTCCTTGCCGCCGACCACCCAGTCCTCGCCCAGCCCGCCTGAGGCGGTGTCACTGCCGACGTTGCCGTTGATGTCGTCGAACCCCGCCCCGCCGACGATGCTGTCGTCGCCCTCGTCGCCGCGCAGATAGTTGGAGCCGCCGCCGTCCACGATTGTGTCGGCGCCCAGGCCGCCGAACGCGCGATCGTCTCCGGACTCGCCGTCCAGAGCGTCGTCGCCAGTGCCGCCGAACAGCTCATCGGCCCCGGCGCCGCCCTTCAGCGTGTTGGCGAACTCATTGCCGATCAGCAGGTCGCCGCCGCCGCCGCCGGTGGCGTTCTCGATCCGCGCGCCGTTGGCGATTGTGAAGCCGCCGACTTCCCGCTCGCCGCGGGACAGCAACGAGGAGAAGAAGCCGCCCGCGCTGGCGACCGGGTCGGCGATCTCGGCCTGGGTCCGCGCGCCCAACGCCCCATAGAGTCGCGAGGTCGCCGCGACGTCGCCGATCACGTCGGCCAGATCGGCCGACCGCACGTTGGGCGTCAGGGTGGCGGCGTTGAGATTGATGAGGGCGCTGGTCGCCCCGCCGTAGGCCAGGGTGTCGACGCCGCCGGTGTCCCAGATGCAGATGTACCCGCGACCGTTGGCGACCAGGCCGTCGGCGCCGTCCGTATCGGGCAGGATCCGGCTCAGGACGTACCGGGTGTCGGTGATGTTCGCGGCGGCGGCGCCGTATCGGGCCTGCAACAGGGCGATGTCGAGGGCCATCGGCGTCAGCGGCAGGCCTTCGCCCAGGTCCGGGTCGCCAAGCGTGTACCAGTCGTAGGACATGATCGAGTACTGGGCGCGGTCCAGCACGGGGCTCAGACCTGATTGGTGCCGTTCGCCCAATGTGTGCGCCAGCTCGTGAAGCACGATGTAGGCCTGCTGCTGATCCGAGTAGGTGTCCCAGGTGCTGCGGTTGAAGGCCAGGATCGGGCGGTTCCCCGGCGGCGCGGCGATTCCGGCCACATCCCTGTTGTTGGGGTTGGTGAAGTCGCTCACGAAGTAGTTGGCGTCGAGACTGTCATCGACAACATACGAGAAGGCCGCATAGCCGCGCAGGACGCTCAACGCGCGTTCGACCGTCTCCCACATGGCGTTGGTCAACCCCAGGCTGGCGGTCTGGTAAGTCGAAGTCAGGGCGCCGGCGAAGGCGCCGGTCTCGGCGGGCGACAGCGGATCGACGCGATTATAGGTGATGACGCCCGACCACTGCGTCCCTGTGTCGACGGCGTCGAGGGTCGGGTTGCCGGTCGAAGGGGCCGAAACTTGTAACGCAGACATGACGCGGCCCTTCGCCTGACAGGCGGTTGCGGTTCGAACGACGGAATTCCACGCCGACGCTCGCGGCCAGTCC
>JAIXTR010000333.1 GCA_027483845.1 Caulobacteraceae bacterium
GGAATTCCGCGAGCGTCTGGCCAAGGGCGCGACCCTCGACGACCTGCTGGAAGAGGCCTTCGCGGTCGTCCGGGAAGCCGCCAAGCGGGTGCTGGGTCAACGGCACTACGATGTCCAGCTGGTCGGCGGGATGATCCTGCACCGCGGCGGGATCGCCGAGATGCGGACCGGCGAGGGCAAGACCCTGGTCGCCACGGGCCCGGTCTATCTGAACGCACTTGAAGCCAAAGGCGTCCACGTCATCACCGTCAACGACTACCTCGCCCAGCGCGGCAGCGAGTGGATGGGCCAGGTCTATCGCTTCCTGGGGCTCACCGTCGGCGTCATCGTCCACGGCCTCAGCCAACAACAGCGCCAGCAGGCCTACGCCAGCGACATCACCTACGGCACGAACAACGAGTTCGGCTTCGACTACCTCCGCGACAACCTGGTCTACAACGTCGACGAGATGGTCCAGCGCGGCCACAACTTCGTCGTCGTCGACGAGGTGGACTCGATCCTGATCGACGAGGCGCGCACGCCGCTGATCATCTCGGGCCCCACCGAAGACCGCTCCGATTTCTACCGGACCATCGACCTGGTGGTGAAGGAGCTGATCACCGATCCGACCACCTTCGAGTACGACGAGAAGCAGCGTCAGGTGATGCTGACCGAAGAGGGCTCGGAAAAGGTCGAGGAGCTGGTGGCCGCCGCCGGTCACCTCGCCGAGGATTCCGCGGGCCTCTACGACCCGGCCAACATCTCGGTCGTCCACCACATCAATCAGGCCCTGCGCGCCAACGTCATGTACGTGCGCGACAAGGACTACATCGTCCGCGCGGGCGAGGTGATCCTGATCGACGAGTTCACGGGTCGCATGATGCATGGCCGCCGGCTGTCCGAAGGCCTGCACCAGGCCATCGAGGCCAAGGAAGGCGCCGTCGTCCAGCCCGAGAACCAGACCCTGGCCTCGGTGACCATCCAGAACTACTTCCGCCTCTACACCAAGCTGTCCGGCATGACGGGCACCGCGGCGACCGAGGCCCAGGAGTTCGGCGACATCTACAAGATGGACGTGGCCGAGATCCCGACCAACCGGCCGATCCAGCGCATCGACGACGACGACGAGGTCTATCGCACCGCCGCCGAGAAGAACCGCGCCGTCGCCCTGCTCATCGAGGACTGCTACCGCCGCAAGCAGCCGATCCTTGTCGGCACTGTGTCGATCGAGAAGTCGGAACAGCTGTCCGAAATCCTGAAGGCCCACACCTTCGAGATGGATGGCAAGACCATCCGCGGCATCCCGCACAGCGTGCTGAACGCCCGATTCCACGAGCAGGAGGCCAGCATCGTCGCCGACGCCGGCACCCCGGGCGCCGTGACCATCGCCACCAACATGGCCGGCCGCGGCACCGACATCCAGCTGGGCGGCAACGTCGACATGCGGCTGGCGAAGTGGCGTGAGGAACAGCGCGACGCCGGCATCGAGGTCACGGCCCAGCAGGCGCTGGACAAGAAGGCCGAGATCGAAGCCGACATCAAGGATCTGAAGGAACAGGCGCTGGCCGCCGGCGGCCTCTTCGTCCTGGGCACCGAGCGGCACGAAAGCCGCCGGATCGACAACCAGCTCCGCGGTCGGACCGGCCGTCAGGGCGACCCCGGCCACTCCAAGTTCTTCCTCTCCTGCGAGGACGACCTGCTGCGCATCTTCGCCGGCGAGCGCCTCGACTCGATCATGCGCACCTTCGGCGTCCAGGAAGGCGAGGCGATCACCCACAAGTGGCTGAACAGCGCCATCGCCACCGCCCAGAAGCGCGTCGAGCAGCGCAACTACGAAATCCGCAAGAACCTGCTCAAGTACGACGACGTCATCAACGACCAGCGCAAGGCCGTGTTCGAGCAGCGCCAGGAGTTCATGGAAGCGACCGATCTCCAGGAGATCATCGCCGAGTTCCGCGCCGACACGATCAGCGACCTGGTCAACCGCCACCTGCCGCCCAAGGCCTACGCGGAGCAGTGGGACGTCGAAGGCCTGGATGCGCACGTCCAGCAGTACCTCGGCCTGCAACTCCCGATCGCCCAGTGGGCCGCCGAGGAAGGCATCGCCAACGAGGAGATCGAGGACCGCATTCGCAAGGCCGCCGACGCCCACGCCGCCGAGCGCAACACCATGGTCGGCGACCATATGCGGACCATCGAGAAGAGCTTCCTGCTGCAGACCATCGACCTGCAGTGGCGTGAGCACCTGATGCACATCGACCACCTGCGCACGGTCATCGGCCTGCGCGGCTACGGCCAGCGCGACCCGCTGAACGAGTTCAAGACCGAGGCCTTCTCGCTGTTCGAGAAGCTGCTCACCGACCTGCGCCAGAACGTCACCAAGTGGCTGATGACCGTGCAGTTCGAATTCCAGGAGCCGCCGGAGCTGCAGGCGCCCCAGACCTTCGAGGTGCACCTCGATCCCCTGACCGGCGAGAACGAGCTGGAACGTGGCTACGTGCCCGATGGCATCTCGGCCGAACAGCGCCAGGCGCTTCCGGTCACCGCCCTGCCCGACGGCTGGGAGCAGACCGGCCGCAACTCGCCCTGCCCCTGCGGCTCGGGCAAGAAGTTCAAGCACTGCCACGGCGCGCTGATCTAAGCCCGCCCGATTGACCCGTCCGCCGTCCCGCGCCGATAAAGGACGCGGGCGGAGGGCGGTGACATGCGTATCCTGGCGACGGGCCTGGCGATCTATTTCCTGGCGCCCTCGATCCTCAGCGCCGGCACGCCCGAGGCGCCGGTTCTTCCCCTGGGCCAGATTTGTGGCGTCGCCGCCCCGGAAGCGACCGGCGGCAGCGGGCTTGCAGCGCCCAAGGCGCCGCCGAAGCTGCTGGCCGGCTACGGAACCGGCGGCTTTCCCGTCAGCAACGCCACGCCGGACGCCCAGGCCTTCTTCGACAACGGGATGCAACTGGCGCACGCCTTCGCGCACAAGCCCTCCATCGCCGCCATGACCGAGGCCGCCCGCCTCGCCCCCGACTGCGCCATGTGCGTCTGGGGCGTGGCTTGGGCGCGCGGCACCACGATCAACTACGACGTCAGCAAGAAGGACCAGGCCGAACTGGCGAAGCTGGCCGATCGAGCCGCAAGCCTCATCAAGGCCGAGACGCCGCGCGAACGCGCCCTGATCGCGGCCTTGCAGCTCCGATACCGCGCAGGCGGGAACGCCGCCTTCGCTAAGGCCATGGACGAGCTCAGCCGCGCCTACCCGGAGGACAGCGAGATCGCGATCCTCGCGGCCGACGCCCTGATGATCACCGCCTTCTGGGACCACGGCGACGTCAATCCCCGCATAAAGCCGGCGATGAACCGCCCGCTGGAACTGCTGCAGGCGGCGCTCGCCCGCAACCCGCAGGATACCGGCGCCATCCACTTCTACATCCACGCGACCGAGACCGCGGGCGTCGCGGCTCGCGCCCTGCCCTACGCGGAGCGGCTTCAGGCGCTGTCCCCGGCCGCCAGCCACCTGGTGCACATGCCGTCGCATACCTACTACCGGGTCGGCCTCTACCGCGCGGCGACGCGCTCGAACGAGGACGCCGCACGGCTCGACAAGGCCAATGCCATCAGCCAGGGCCTCGAAGGGCCGAACGGGGTGTGGAAGCTCACCTACCACAGCCACAACGTCCACTTCGCCATCGGCGCGGCGATGATGGACGGCGACGGCGCGGCCGCTCTGGCCCAGGCCCGCGAGGTGTTGGCCCGCCCCGCCCTGTCGCCCAAGGACGGCTTCTCGCAGGTGGTGGCCGGCAGCGCCTACGCCGCCTTCGGGCGCTATGGCGATCAGGCCGAGGTCGCGGCGCTTCCGGACCCGGGCCAGGCCCTGCCGTTGGTCCGGGCGATGTGGCGCTACGGCCGGGGCGAAGCGGCGGCCCGGCGCGGCGACGCCGGCGCCATCCGAGCCGAGGCGGTGAAGGTGCAGCTCACCGACGCCCAGCTGAAGTCGTTCGGCGACATGGCTCCTCAGGCGAAGGCGATGATCGAGGTCGCCCGTCTGGTCCTGCTCGGCCGCGCCGCCTTGCTCGAGAACGCGCCGACCGTGGCCGCCCGCCACTTCAAGCAGGCCGCTGTGCTGCAGAAGACCCGGCTGCGGGACTTCAGCGACCCGCCGATCTGGTGGTACCCGGTGCAGCGCAGCTACGCCGTCGCCCTGCTCGAGTCCGGCCAGCCGCAGCGCGCCCTCGCCGCTGCGCAGGAGTCCCTGGCGAGCGCTCCGAACGATCCTCTCGCCCTGGTCGTGCTGGCTCGCGCCGAGACCGCCCTCGGCCGCCCCGATGCGGCGATCGCCCCGCTGGCCAGGGCGAGGTCGGCCTGGACGGGCGATCCGACGGGGATGTCGCCACACCTGCTCTAGCCAGACGCCGGGGAAGCCTGCTCAGGCTACGGCCGCTGATTTGGAGACCGACCTCATGACCGCTCTGCCCAAGGCCTGCATCATCGGCGCGGGCTGTTCCGGCTTCACCACCGCCAAGCGGCTTCAGGACCTTGGCGTGCCGTTCGACTGCTTCGAGATGTCCGATGACATCGGCGGCAACTGGTACTTCAAGAACCCCAACGGCAAATCGGCCTGCTACGAGAGCCTGCACATCGACACCTCGAAGTGGCGGCTGGCCTTCGAGGACTATCCAGTCCCCGCCGACTGGCCGGACTTCCCGCACCACGCCCAGCTGCTGCAGTACTTCCGCGACTACGTGGACCACTTCGGCCTGCGCCCGAAGATCACCTTCAACACCGCGGTGGCCAAGGCCGAGCGCACATCGGACGGCCTCTGGTCCGTCACCCTGTCGACCGGCGAAACGCGCGTCTATGACGTGCTCTTCGTCTGCAACGGCCACCACTGGGACGCCCGCATCCCCAACTATCCGGGCACGTTCGACGGCCCGCA
>JAIXTR010000179.1 GCA_027483845.1 Caulobacteraceae bacterium
CCAGCGGCACAAGGGCGAGATCGCCGCCGAGGAAGCCCCACCCGAGGATTGGCGGCCTTGAGCGAACTGACCCCGTCCAACGAGATCGGGGGCGCCCGTCGCGTCGTCATCAAGGTCGGTTCGGCCTTGCTGGTCGGGCCCGATGGCGCGGCGCACGGCGCGTGGCTGGCCGACTTCGCTGCCGACGTCGCGCGGCTGCGGGCGCGGGGCCAGCAGGTGCTGGTGGTGTCGTCGGGCGCCGTAGCGCTGGGCCGCCGACGGCTGGGCCTGGGCAAGCGGACCCTCACCCTGCCGGAGAAACAGGCCGCCGCCGCCGCCGGACAGTCGGCCCTGATGCGGGCCTGGGAAGAGGCGCTGGGCCCCCACGGCTTTGCCTGCGCCCAGGTGCTGCTGACCCGGGACGACACCGAGACCCGCCGCCGCTGGCTGAACGCGCGGGCCACCATCGAGACCCTGCTGGGCCTAGGCGTTATCCCCGTGGTCAACGAGAACGACACCGTCGTCACCGAGGAGATCCGGGTCGGCGACAACGACCGCCTGTCGGCCCGCGTGGCCCAACTGGTCGGCGCCGAGGCCCTGGTGCTGCTGTCGGACGTCGAGGGGCTCTACACCGCCGACCCCCGGCGCGATCCCACCGCCACCCTGATCCCCCGCGTGGCGCGCCTGACGCCCGAGATCGAGGCGATGGCCGGGGGCGCGAACGCCGCGGCCGGCGTCGGCACCGGCGGTATGGCCACCAAGCTGGAGGCCGCCCGGATCGCCAGCCAGGCCGGCTGCGCCACCGTCATCACCCTGGGCACGCGTCTGTCCCCACTGGCGGCGATCGAAGCCGGGGCGGCCGCCACGGTAATCGAGCCCGCCACGACGCCCCGCGCCGCCTACAAGGCCTGGATCGGCGGCTCGCTCTCGCCCGCCGGCGCCCTGACCGTGGACGCGGGGGCCGCCGCCGCGGTGGCGACGGGCAAGAGCCTGCTGGCGGCCGGCGTTCGCGCGGTCGATGGCCGGTTCGACAAGGGCGAATGCGTCCGGGTGCTGGACCCCGATGGCCGCGAGATCGCCCGCGGCCTGGTCCGCTACGAGTCCGGCCACGCTGCGCGGATCTGCGGATTGAAGTCCGAAGCCATCGAGGCGGCCCTCGGCTACACCTCCGGGCCGCTGGTCCACGCCGACGATCTTGCACTGGCCGCCCACGCCCAGACGGCGTAAGGCTCAAACTGAGCAAATGGGGGTCCGCGTGGACGACGGCTCTTCAGGCAGGCAGGCGCAGCCCGTCCGGATCGGACGGCTGGAAGCGCTCGCGCCCGGTCAGGCCATCCCTTTCGCAGGTGACCGTGTCGCCTACGTGACACCCGAACTCGCCAACGCGTTTCGCAGCGGCGACCGCCTCATCGTCGTGCAGGACACGGGGGACTTGCTGCATGTCCCCGCCCGCGAGCACGCGATCGCCGGCGACGCTGTCGGACAGGCCAGCCAGGCCTTCGCGCGGATGGGCGAGGTCGCCGACAGCCAGATCACGTCCTTCTTCGCCGCCTTCGCCAACCATCTCGAAGACCCGGGGATCGCATCGGCGATCTGGGCTGCCAACGCCCTGGACGTGGAGGCCGCTAAGGCGCGTGGGCGCTCCACCACGCGGCTCGCCCTGTCGGACGGCATGTGGCGCGACATGATCGCGGGCCTGAGGGTCTGGCGCGATGCGCCATCGCCGCGTGGCCGGACTGTCGACCGCGTCGAACATGCGGGTTGGACCGTCGAGCAGCTGATGGCGCCGCTGGGACCCGTAGGCTTCGTCTTCGAGGGCAGGCCGAACGTCTTCACCGACGCGGCTGGGGTTCTTCGCGGCGGCAACACCGTCGTCTTCCGCATCGGCTCGGATGCGCTGGGTACCGCGCGGGCGATCATGACGCACGCCCTTGAGCCTGCGCTGAAGGCGTCCGGCCTGCCTGACGGCGCGGCGACGCTGGTCGACTCGGCCGCCCACGCCGCGGGCTGGGCCATGTTCGCCGACACCCGGCTGGCGCTCGCGGTGGCGCGGGGGTCCGGACCGGCGGTGAGCCAGTTGGGCGCCATCGCGCGTCAGGCGGGCACGCCAGTGAGCCTGCATGGGACGGGCGGCGCCTGGATGGTCGCCGACGTCAGCGCCGATGCGGATCGGTTCTTCGCCAGCGTCTTCCATTCCCTGGACCGCAAGGTCTGCAACACGCTCAACGTCTGCTGCATCGTGCGCGAGCGGGCGGACGACCTGATCCCGGTGTTTCTGGAGGCCCTCGAGCGCGCTGGCGAGCGGCGGGCGGGTTGCAAGCTCCACATCGCCGAAGCCGACATGGCCCATCTGCCGGAACGTTGGCGCACCGGGCGGACCACGGTGATCCGCGCCGAGGGTCCGGTCGAGGAAAGCCTGGTCGACCCCATCGCCGACGCCGATCTGGGCCGCGAGTGGGAGTGGGAAGAGACGCCCGAGGTCAGCCTGAAGATCGTGGCCGACGCGGCCGAGGCCGTGGCGCTGTTCAATGCCCTCAGCCCCTGCTTCGCCGCCGCCCTGATTTCGGAGGACGCGGCGGCCCAGGCGCGGTTCTACGCCACCATCGATGCGCCGTTCGTCGGTGACGGTTTCACCCGCTGGGTGGATGGACAGTACGCCCTGAACCGGCCCGAGCTGGGGCTCTCCAACTGGGAGAACGGCCGGCTGTTCGCGCGGGGCGGGGTGCTGGCCGGGGACGGCGTCTTCACCGTCCGCGCCCGTGTGCGCCAGAGCGACCTCAACCTCGACCGCGGCGGCGCGCCCACCCCGGCGCGCAGGGGCTGACGCGCGGGATGTGGGTCGCAGGTCCGGCGCGCCGCGCCCCGCTCGCCGGCCGTCCCGGCGCCCAGCGCCTGGGGTTCACCCTCAACCGCGGGATGAAGGTTGGGCTCTACGGGGGCTCGTTCAATCCGGCCCATGACGGCCACGCCCACGTCGCCGAAACCGCCAAGCGGCGCCTGGGCCTGGATCGGGTGATCTGGCTGGTCTCGCCGCAGAACCCGCTGAAATCCCGCCACGAGACCGCCGACCTCTCCGAGCGTATCGCCGGCGCCACGGCCCTGGCCCACGGCCCCGGGATGATCGTCTCGGCGGTCGAGACCCAGCTGGGCTCCAACTACACCATCGACACGATCCGGGCGCTGAAGGCGCGCTTCCCGGGCGTGCATTTCGTCTGGATCATGGGCGCCGACAGCCTGGCGACCTTCCACCGCTGGAAGGGCTGGACCCAGATCATGCACGAGGTGCCGGTGGCGGTGGTGTCGCGGCCCTGGATTTCGCTGAAGAGCCGCTTCTCCCCCGCGGCTCTGCGCTTCGCCCGCTTCCGCCTGCCGACCCAGGCCGCAGTCCGGCTGCCGACCTCGAAGACCCCGGCGTGGGTCTTTCTCTACGGGCGGTTCAACTTCCAATCCTCCACCGCGCTCAGGGCTCGAAAATCGCGCTGATTGCGGCGCCGAGAGCACGGCCAAGGGCTTGCGGCGTGTTGTCCCGCGACAGCGGCTGACCGCGGGCCTCGTCTGTGGTAGGGTCCTTTGGCGAGGACAAGAGGAGTTACCCCGCTGAACCGTGAATCTGCGCCGAACAAGCGCGAAAAGAGCTTGGCGCAAGAGGCCCCGGCTGACGCCGCGACCTCCCTGGACATTGAAAGCCGTATCACCGCTGTCGAGGACCTGATCCTCAGCCGGCTGGATGACGACAAGGCCCAGGACGTTGTCTACATCGACCTCAAAGGCAAAAGCCCCGTCGCCGACGGCCTGATCGTGGCCTCCGGCCGCTCGGGTCGCCATGTCGGCGCCATGGCCGATCACCTGCTGCGCGCCCTGAAGGACGCCGGCTACGGCAAGTGCCGCGTCGAAGGCATGCCCAGCGCCGACTGGGTTCTGATCGACGCCGGTGACGTGATCATCCACCTGTTCCGGCCCGAAGTGCGCAGCTTCTACAACATCGAGAAGATCTGGTCGGTCGAGTCCGGCGGCCACCGCGGCGCGGTTGCGAACTAGCGGCGCCTTTACAGTCTCGCCCGCGCCCGCTACAGGCGCGGCGATGACCGCTGTCATGACCATTACCATTACCCTGAAAACGATCCGCTTCGGCGGGGCGTCGATGGGTGCGTGGGTGGTCTAGAGCCAGCAGCGCCACCCGAAGAGCCCCGCCGATGCGCGGGGCAGCCTCTTCCCAGAAGCCGATCCTCGCGCCTCCGCAACATCAGGAGACGTTTGAGACATGCCTTCCTCCCTACCCAACGTGGCCATCGTCGGCGCCACCGGCGCCGTGGGCGTCGAACTGCTGCGCTGCCTCGAAGAGCGCGGCTTCCCACTGGCCAGCCTGAAGCTGCTGGCCTCGCCACGTTCTGCCGGCAAGACGATGGCCTTCCGCGGCCAGGCCCTGACCGTCGAGGCGCTGGGCGACGACAGCTTCGTGGGCGTGGACCTCGCCCTGTTCTCGGCCGGCAGCGGCCTCTCCAAGCTCTACGGCCCCAAGGCTGTCGCGGCCGGCGCTGTCGTGGTCGACAACTCCTCGGCGTTCCGCATGGATCCGGCCTGCCCGCTGGTGGTGCCGGAGGTGAACCCCGAGACCCTGGCTGACCACTATGGAATCGTCGCCAACCCCAACTGCGTGGCGATCATCGCGGCCGTGCCCGTCGCGCCCCTCGCCAAGGCCTTCGGGCTGAAGCGCCTGCAGATGTCCACCTATCAGGCGGCCTCGGGCGCCGGGGCTGCGGCCATGGAGGAGCTGCGCGCCTCGACCGAGGCCTGGCTGGCGGGCAAGCCGTTCACGCCCGAGGTCCTGCCCCACCCCTACGCCTTCAACCTCTTCAGCCACAACGCCGAGGTCGATCTGGAGAGCGGCTACAACGGCGAGGAGTTGAAGGTCATCGAGGAGTGCCGCCGCATCCTGGCCGCGCCCGAGCTGCCGATCGGCGTCACCTGCATCCGCGTGCCGGTGCTGCGCGCCCACGCCATCGCCATGACGCTGGAGTTCGACCAGGTCGTGTCGCCGGACGAGGTTCGCGAGGTCCTGGCCGGGGCTCCCGGTGTGCGGGTGATCGATGATCGCGCTGGCAACCACTTCCCCATGCCCAGCGAGGCCGAGGGGCAGGGCGACGTGCTGGTGGGCCGCGTCCGCCGCGACCTGGGCGATCCGTCCGGCCGCTCCATCGCCCTCTTCGTGGCCGGCGATCAACTGCTGAAGGGCGCTGCGCTGAACGCGGTGCAGATCGCCGAGCGTCTGTTCACGGCGGACGCCCCGCGACCTCACGCCGTCGAACTCGCCCACGCCTGACATTGGGACCCCGCCGGGCTGGACTTGCCCCCGCCCGGCGGGCCATCACGGTCGACAGCATGAAGATCGCCGTCGTCGCCATAGGCCGCCTGTCGCGGTCGCCCGAAACGGAGCTGGTCAAGCTGTACGTCGATCGCGCGACGGCGGCGGGGCGTTCACTTGGGCTTGGGCCCGTCGAGGTGGTCGAGGTCGAGAGCCGCAAGCCGGGCAAGGCCGCAGAGGCCGAGGCGCTGCGCCCTCATCTGGCCGACAGCCATGTCATCGCCTGCGACGAGCGCGGCAAGGCCCGCGCCAGCCGCGCCTTCGCCGAGGAGATCGGGATCCTGCGGGATCGCGGCGTCCGGCGGCTGGTGTTCCTTATCGGCGGCGCCGACGGACTGGACCCGGAGCTGGTGAAAGACCTGCACGAGACCCTGGCGTTCGGGCCGCAGACCTGGCCGCATGCCCTGGCGCGGGCGATGTTGTGCGAACAGATCTATCGCGCGGTCTCAATTCTGGCCGGATCACCCTATCATCGCGATTGATGGGCCGAATTCTTATCCTCGCAGCCGTTGGAGCCGTGGCGCTGGGCGCGGGCGCCTGGGCGGCCAATACCGACAGGCTGGAACGCCTGAACGTGGCGGAGACCGAGCTGACGGTCGATCAGGGCGTGAACATGCACAGACTGGCGCGTTTGCTGTCGGTGCTGGAGCAGCTGTCGCGCGATCCGCCGCCGGCGCTTCTGGTGTCGCCGGACGACGCCCGGGACGCCGTTCGTGCGGCGATCCTGGTGAAGGCGATCACGCCCGATCTGGCGGGGCGCGCCCAGGGCTATGCGCAGGGCGCGACCGAGGTCATGCGCCAGCGACGCCTGGCGGCCGTGCAGAGCGAGGCGCTGTTCGAGCGCGACAGCCTGGCGGCCGACGCCCTGCCGGCGCCGGACACGACGGTCGACCTGCGGCTTCGCGGACCCGTCGAGACCGACGTCGCCGACCTGACGCCCCCGCCGCGGTTGCTGCTGCCGGCGGCTGGGACCGTGGTGCGCGGGTTTGGCGAGCCCCTGGCGGGCGGGGGGCGGTCAAATGGCCTGACCCTCACCACGACCAAGGGCGCCCGTGCGGTCAGCCCGGCCGCGGGCCTTGTCCAATACGTGGGCCCGGTAAAAGGCTGGGACGTCATCGTGATATTAAGACTAGCCGGGGGATATCATCTCGTGCTTGCTGGTCTCGAAAGAGCATCGGTTCAGGTCGGACAATCCGTCGCGGAGGGTCAACCTGTCGGATGGGCTAACGATGATCGCCAAGCGACATCGGAGCTCTATCTGGAGGTCCGCGAGCAGGGTTCGCCCGTCGATCCAGCGAAGTGGCTGGTGAAGAGCCGAGGCTGAACAAGAAAGCGGGCTGATACGGCCTCAAAACCGTCGTTTCGGCGCGCTCCATAAAAGGACGGACAATCGTCCAAGGGAGTCTGAGCCTGGCTATGAAGAAGTATCTCCTGATCGGCGCATCGGCCTTCGTTCTTGGCGCCGGCTCCATGGCCTACGTCAGCCAGCAGGCTTCAGCCACCGCTCAACCCCGCGCCAAGACCTATCGGATGCTCGGCCTGTTCGGCGACGTGCTGAACACCGTCGAGAACCAGTATGTAACCGAGGTGGACGACACCAAGCTGACCCAGGCGGCCATCGACGGCATGCTGACCTCGCTCGATCCCCACTCGGGCTACCTCGACCCCGAGAGCTTCGACGACATGCGCGATCAGACGCGCGGCGAGTACGGCGGTCTGGGCATCGAGGTCACCAGCGAGGACGGCGTGGTCAAGGTGATCTCGCCGATGGACGACACCCCGGCGTCGCGGGCGGGCATCAAGGCCGGCGACTACATCACCGCCGTGAACGGCGAGAGCGTTCTGGGCCTGACCGTGACCGAGGCCGTGAAGCAGATGCGCGGCCGCCCGGGCGAGACCGTCAACCTGACCATCGCGCGCGAGAAGTCGGACCCGTTCGACGTCAAGCTGGTGCGCGAGGTCATCAAGCCGAAGTCCGCCACCGCGCGCCTCGACGGCGATAACATCATCCTGCGGATCGCCAGCTTCAACGAGAAGACGACCGACGAGGCCGAGCAGGCCTTCGCCGAGATGCGCGCCAAGAATCCCAAGGCCAAGGGCCTGATCCTGGATCTCCGCAACAACCCGGGCGGTCTGCTGGACCAGGCGGTCGGCGTCTCCGATCTGTTCCTGGAGGGCGGCGAGATCGTCTCGCAGCGCGGCCGCGATCCGCGCGACGTCGAGCGCTACAACGCCCGCACCGGGGACATGACCGGCGGGATGCCCATGGTGGTGCTGATCAACTCGGGCTCCGCCTCGGCGGCGGAGATCGTTGCGGGCGCCCTGCAGGACCGCAAGCGCGCCGAACTGGTGGGCACCACCAGTTTCGGCAAAGGCTCGGTGCAGACGGTGATCCCGCTCCGCGGCGGCATCGATGGGGCCTTGAAGCTGACCACGGCCCGCTATTTCACGCCGTCGGGCCGCTCGATCCAGAAGACGGGCATCGAGCCGGACCTCGAAGTGGCCCTGACCCGCGACGAAGCGCAGATCATCGCCAACCGCGCCTACCAGTTCTCGGAGGCCAGTTTCAAGAACGCCCTGAACGCGGACGAGGGCAAGGTGCGCCGCGGCGCCCACGAACCCGCCGAGGCGCCGCCGGAAGGCTTCGACGCAAAGAAGGACTTCCAGATCGCCCGCGCCGAGGATGTCCTGCGGTATGGCTCGGTCGCGGCGACGCCCAAGTTGCCCAAGCCGACGGCCCGCCTGGCCGAGATCGTCTCGAAGGCCAAGGTCGCCGACGCCAAGCCTCCGGCCACGACGCAGAAATAGGCGCGGTTCGTCGCCGACCTCCAAAGGGCGCTCCTTGAGGGGCGCCCTTTCTCGTTGCCGGCCGCCTCGGCCTCCGGTTGAGATAGCATTAACCCTGTCGGGTGAGACTCTCCGCCGAGGAGCCTGTCGCCGTGGCCACCATCGCATTTCCCCAGTTCAAGGCGCCGAAGCTCGATCTGGGCGCGCTCGTGAAGAATCCCGCCGTCGGCCTCGCCGCGGCGGCGGTGCTGTTCGTTGGGGCGATCGCGGCGCTGGTGAACCTGCTCGGCCCAATGGGGGGCGGCCCCACCCACGTGCGCATTCCGCTGGACGAGCCGCTCCGCGCCGCACCCGCCGGTTGGCGCGAGGCGCTCAAGCCCGCCCGTGGCGCGCCCCGCCTGTCCAAGGACGTCATCCGTCTCTCCGAGCGCCCGCTAACGCCGGGCGCGACCGCTCCGGTCGCCGGCGCGGCGACTGTGGCGCCCCTCCCAACCGGCGTCGGTGACGCCCTGCCGGTCGCGCCAATCGCAGGCTTCTACGCCCCAGGTCCTGGCGGTCCGCTGCCGATCATCGCCGAGGACGGCCGCACGCCCGCCCAGGCCTATGCACGGCCGTTCACCTCCAACGGGCGGCCCAAGGTCGCACTGATCATCGGCGGGCTCGGCCTGAACCAGCGCGCGACACGCCAGGCGATCGAGACCCTGCGGCCTGAGATCACCCTGTCGTTCGTGGTCTATGCCGAAGGGTTGCAAGGTTGGATCGACATGGCCCGCGCCCGCGGCCACGAGGTCTTGCTCGAGACGCCCATGGAGCCCCTCGACTATCCCGACAATGATCCCGGTCCCTACACGCTCATGGCTGAGGGCCAACCGCCGGAGACCGTCAAGAAGCTGGAGTGGATCCTGTCGCGGGCTACCGGCTACTTCGGCCTGACGAACTATCTGGGATCCCGCTTCCTCGGCGTCGACGCGGCCTACAACGCGTTCGCCAACTCGGTGAAGGGCCGGGGCCTGGCTTTCATCGACGATGGGGCCGCGGCCCGGCGCGGCGGCGGCATGCCCCGTGCGACGGCCGAGCGCGTGATCGACGACCGCCTGTCTGGCCAGGCGATCGACCAGCAGTTGATGGCCCTGGAGGGCGGTGCGCTGCAGCGGGGTCAGGCGCTGGGCGCCGGCTTCGCCTATCCGGTCACCCTGGAGAAGGTTGCGGCCTGGGCCAACTCGGTGGACCAACGGGGCTATCAGCTCGCGCCTGCGTCCGCCCTCACCGTGAAAAAATGACCGATCTGTCCGAGTACCGGCCCAATGTCGGGGTCGTCCTGTTTCATCCCGATGGCCGTGTCTGGCTGGGTCGCCGGGCGGGCACGCCACCGCCGCACAACTGGCAGTTCCCGCAGGGTGGCGTGGATGACGGGGAGGCGCTGGACGTCGCCGCGCGGCGCGAACTGCAGGAAGAAACCGGGGTGACCAGCGCGACCTACCTCGGTCGGACCGAGGGCTGGTTGACGTACGATTTCCCGCCCCTCGTCGCCCGCGACCTGGCGCGGGGCTGGAAGGGCCAGAAACAGGTGTGGTTCGCCTTCCGCTTCGATGGGCCGGAGACCGAGATCGACCTTGAGGCCCATGCGCCGCAGGAGTTCGACGCCTGGCGCTGGGGCTATCTGGCCGAGGCGCCGGACCTGATCGTGCCGTTCAAACGGCCGGCCTACGAGGCGGTCGCCGCCGCTTTTGCGGCGTTTGCTGCGACCAACGGCCCCGCGCACTGAATGATACCCTGCCGTTAGGACGTTCGCGCTAAGCTGCCGGGCTGAGATCCCCTTTGGGGGAGGAGCTTCCTTCGATGCCGACTGTGGTCATGATGCACGGCGCCTTCTGCGGCGGCTGGGCCTTCGACGTTTTCCGGGCGCCCTTCGAGGCGCGGGGCTGGACGGTGCTGACGCCCGACCTGCCCGGCCACACGGGCAAGGGCGCCGTGGCCGGCCTGTCGATGTCGGACTATGCCAAGGCGCTGGTCACCCTCTGCGCCGGGCTGCCGGAGCCGCCGGTGCTGCTGGGGCATTCCATGGGCGGCCTGGTCTGCCAGATGGCCGCTCGCCGCGTTTCGGCTCAGGCGCTGCTCCTGCTGGCCCCATCACCGCCCTGGGGCATCACCGGCTCCTCGATCGAGGAGGCGGTCACCGCGTTCGGCGTCGGGCTGGTGGATCCGTTCTGGGGCGGCGCGGTCAGCCCGGACCGGCACATCATGCGCCATCACAGCCTTGACCGGACGCCCAAGGCGCTGCGGGACACCATCCTCGACCGTCTGCGGCCCGAGAGCGGCCGGGCGGTGCGCGAAGTCTTGAATTGGTGGATGGACCCCTTCATGACCACCAGCGTGGGCGTCGGCGCCCTGCCCATGCCGTCGCTGGCCATTGCCGGCGACCGCGATGTGGTTCACCCCGTCGCCACGGTCCGCCAGACGGCCGACCGGATCGGGGCGGAGTTCCGCGTGATGCCGGGCATGAGCCACTGGCTGATCGGCGAAGAGGGCTGGGAACAGGTCGCCGACATCGCCCTGACCTGGCTGGACAGCCACGTCACCGTGTCGGCCTGACTTAGCGCGGTCCGGCGCGCCGGGATCGGAGCGCGAACCGGATCAACCCGATCAGCGACACCAGGGCCCACGAGCCCTCCATCGCCGTCGCCGACAGGTTGAAGTCCTGGGTCAGCAGACCCCAGAGGATCAAGCAGGCGCCCAGCAGGTTGCAGGTCAGCGAAAAGGGCCGCTCCGGGTCCAGACGACCCAGCGCGGCCCCTGCGTAGGCCACCAGAATGATGAAGACGCCGAAGAGTCCCGCGGCGTCCGTGAGACTCATCAGAACGTGCGTTCCTGGTACTGCAGCGTGCCCATGTCGTACTTCGCGTTGACCTGGGAGTCGTCAGGCTTGCGAACGGTCGAGAAGTTCAGGCCCACCGACTGGTTGGTGGTGAGGTATTCCCACGAACGACGGACGCGCTTCAGGCCATCCGGATCCTGGGGTTGGGTGTAGTTGGCGGTCGGATCAAGCGGCGGCTGGCGCACGAAGGCCCAGACGTTCAGCGCCTTGGCCACATCGGCGTCCGCGCCGGTGGGGTAGCGGAGCTCGACGTTGCAGACCGACTTGTTGGAGCCCGACGGCGCAACGATCACCTGATAGATCTTGTTCTCCGTGCCGTACGGCTTCACCCACGTCTGATCGCGGCGGTTCAGCTTGAAGCCCTGAGCCTTGGCGACCGCATCCACCCCCTGGCCGCGGACGGCCGGGACGCAGACGTTCTCGATGACCTGGATGGCCTCGAACCCGTAGCCGCTGGTGGGCAGGGTCGGCGCGGGCGGAGCTTCCGGAGCCGGAGCAGCCGCAGCCGGGGCTTCGGCCGGAGCCGGAGCCGCCGGCGTGGCGGGTTGGGCGGCCGGGTCTTGCGCGTGCGCCGCCGTGGCGACGCCGGCGGCGAGAATGATGGCGGAGAGCGCAGTACGCATGGATGTTCCCCTGACTTATCGGCCGGCATGAAACTTGAGCAAGGCGGCCGAGGCAAGGCCTGACGGCGCCCGATTTACGGCAGTGAATTGGCTGCCTGTCTAGGCAGCTTCCACAGCGTGCTCTGCCAGGATCGTGAGCCCTTCCGGCGTGACGTCGGCAAAGCCGCCGCGCACCTGATAGGTCGTCACGGTCCCGTTATTGTGGACGCGAACCGGGCCTTCCTTGAGCGCCGTCATGAACGGCGCGTGGTTGGCGAGAACCCCGAAGTCGCCTTCGGAGCCCGGAGCGTCCACCTGGTCCACCTCGCCCGCGAACAGTTCGCGTTCGGGTGAAACCAGCGAGAAGTGCAGCTTGTCGGCCATGGTCGCTTAGGCTTCCGCGGCGAGGGCTTCGGCCTTGCGGACCGCGTCTTCGATGTTGCCGACGTTGTAGAAGGCCGGTTCCGGCAGGTGGTCGTACTCGCCGTCGACCAGCGCCTTGAACGAGCGGATGGTGTCTTCGAGGCTGACCAGAACGCCGGGGGTGTTGGTGAACTGCTCGGCCACGTGGAAGGGTTGCGACAGGAAGCGTTGGATCTTCCGGGCGCGGGCCACGATCAGCTTGTCCTCTTCGGACAGCTCGTCCATCCCGAGGATGGCGATGATGTCCTTGAGTTGCTTGTAGGTCTGCAGCGTCTCCTGCACGCGACGGGCGACGTTGTAGTGCTCTTCGCCGATCACCAGCGGGTCCATGATCCGCGAGGTGGAGTCCAGCGGGTCCACGGCGGGGAAGATGGCCTGGGCGGCGATGTCACGGCTCAGCACGGTCGTCGCGTCCAAGTGGGCGAACGAGGCGGCCGGCGCGGGGTCGGTCAAGTCGTCGGCGGGCACGTAGATGGCCTGCACCGAGGTGATCGAACCCTTCGACGTCGAGGTGATCCGCTCCTGCAGATTGCCCATCTCGGTGGCGAGCGTCGGCTGATAGCCCACGGCCGAGGGGATACGGCCCAGCAGCGCCGACACTTCCGAGCCGGCTTGGGTGAAGCGGAAGATGTTGTCGATGAAGAGCAGAACGTCCTTGCCCTCCTGGTCGCGGAAGTATTCCGCCTGGGCCAGGCCGGTCAGGGCCACCCGGGCGCGG
>JAIXTR010000161.1 GCA_027483845.1 Caulobacteraceae bacterium
CCACGCCATCCTTACCGAAGCCAGCGCAGCGCCGGCCCGTGCGGGCGTCGAGGGCGATGAGCTGGGCGTTGACGGTGGTGGACAGGATGCGGCGGGTGCAGGGCGGCGCGGCAGCCGCGACCACAGGCTGGGCCGCGGGTTTCCGGGCTGCCGGCTTCGGGGCGGCCGGCTTCGGGGCGGTGGGCTTCGGCGGCGACGCGGCGGCGACCTTGGCGGCGGGCGCTGCGGCCGTCTTGGCCCCCTTTGGCGCCAGGGCCGGCAGGGCGCCGGCCGCGCCGGCGACGGCCACCTTGGGCTGGCTGCCGTCCCAGTAGCCAACGCCGCGGCAGCGGTTCCAGAAGCCGGGCTTCACCTTGGGATCGTGCCGCCAGCGCGGCTTTCCGGTGTCGGCGTCGAGGGCGATGACCACGTTGGTGGGGGTGCAGACGTAGACCGTGTCGCCGACCTGCAGGGGCGTGTTCTGGTCCTGGCTGCCGCGGTGGGGCCGCTCGCCGGTGCGGAAGGTCCAGGCGACCTTCAGATCCTCGACGTTCTCGCGGTTGATCTGGTCCACCGGGGCGTAGCGCGCGCCGCCGGGATCGCGGCCATAGTAGCGCCAGTCGGACACCGACTCGGCCGGCGGGGCCGCGCCGGTGACCTGGGCGGGCGACTCGGCCTGGCCCCACTTGAACGTCGCCGGGACCGCGAGGCCCAGGACGGCCAGACAGACCACGGAGAGCGCGCCCACCGCCAGGCCCGACTGGTTGCGCAGCGCGCCCTTGGGCGCGGCGGGAATGACCAACAGGATGAAGAGGCCGAGGATGGCCGGGGCGAACAGGCGCGGCGCCAGCGGCCAGAAGGAGAAGCCTCCCTCCCACAGCGCCCAAAAGACGGTGACCAGCAGCACGACGGCATAGACCAGGCCCGCGGCCGGATGCCGGCGGACAAGCATCACACCCGCCGCCAGGATCGCGGCGCCGGCCAGCATGTAGTAGGGCGAGCCGTCCAGGAAGATCAGCCAGGCCCCGCCGCCAAGGATCACCGCCCCGACCAGGGCCACCAGCCCGCCGCCGATCGCAGCCCAGATCCTGGCCGGCCAACCTGCCGTCTTGTCCGCCGCCATGTCCGGAATCCCCTCGTCTTCGGGCGGACTTTGGCTTGAATCGCCGCGCGCATGAAGGGTGCTGGACCTCGGGGTGCGGGCAGGCGATGATCATACGCATTCTTCGAAAACAACACGACTTCCGGGGGAGACCATGAGCCTACGAAACCGCGCCGTCCTGGCGCTTGCCGCAGCCGGCCTGATGAGTGCGCCGGCCCTGGCGCAGACGGCCTATCCGAAGAACGACTACGCCAAGCCGGACGCCTGGCTGTGCTGGCCCGGCAAGGCGAGCGACGCCTGCGCCATCGACCTGACCACGACGGTGATCAAGGCGGACGGATCGTCGACGGTGGAGGCCTGGAAGGCCTATCCCAAGGCGCCCATCGACTGCTTCTACGTCTATCCGACGGTGTCGACGGACCCAGGCGTGGTGTCGGACATGACCGCCAACGCCGAAGAGCTGAACGTGGTGAAGCAGCAGCTGGCGCGGTTCGGCTCCAAGTGCCGGATCTATGCGCCGCTCTATCGGCAGTTCACCCTGACGGCGCTGCGATCCATGGTCGAGGGCAAGCCGATCGCCGGCGCCGCCGACCCGGCTGTGCGGCAGGTGGGCTACAACGACGTGGCCGACGCCTGGAACTACTACCTGACCCACGAGAACAAGGGCCGGGGCGTGGTGCTGATCGGGCACAGCCAGGGCTCGGGCCTGCTGCAGCGGCTGATCCCGGCGGAGATCGACGGCAAGCCGGTTCAGAAGCAGCTGGTGTCCGCACTGATCCTGGGCTCGAACCTGCCGGTGACCAAGGGCCAGGACACGGGCCTCTTCAAGTCGATCCCGCTCTGCAAGAGCGCCAGCCAGACCGGCTGCGCCATCAGCTACGTAACGTTCCGCGAGGATAGCCCCCCGCCGTCGAACAGCCGCTTCGGCAAGGTGGCGAATGCGGAGATGGAGGCGGCCTGCGTGAACCCGGCCGCGCTGCTGGGCCGCAAGGACCTGCACGCCTACATGTCGAACCAGGCGAACATCGCCAGCTCGGCGGCGGCGACACCCGAGTGGGTGAAGGGCAAGGCCAACCCGAAGACGCCGTTCGTCGCCCTGCCCGGCCTGATCAGCGGCCAGTGCGTGTCGAAGGACGGGTTCAGCTATCTGGCGGCGCGGGTGAACGCCGACCCGGCCGATCCGCGCACGGACGTCATCAACGGCGACGTGACGGGACCCGGCGGCGTGATCGCCAAGGACGGGGGCCTGCACATGATCGACGCCAACATCGCCATGGGCGACCTGGTCGAGGTGGTGGGCCAGCAGGCCAAGGCCTACGCGGCGAAGAAGTAGGACGGAAGGGGCGCTCCCGGCGGGAGCGCCCCCGACGTCTAGCGTCCAGTCAGCTTGCGGCCGGCGAAGACACCCAGCGCCAGGAAGATCAGGAAGCCGACAACGGCGATAAAGAACAGCAGCTTGGCGATGCCCGCGGCGGCGCCGGCGATACCGCCGAAGCCGAGCGCGCCCGCGACGATGGCGACGATCGCGAAGATCAGGGCCCACTTGATCATATGAATTCTCCTCGGTCCGAAACTCGGCCATGGAAACGCAGCGGAACCTTCACCGTTCCCCCGCACACGATTCCTTGTTTCACCTGGGGTCAGCGCTGATCTATGACCGACTGACATGGCCAAGAACCCGGAAAGCCCCCTCGAGCCCTTCAAGCGCGCGCTGGCCCACGCGGCCCGATCGCTTGCCGAGACCCCCGATCTGGAGATCGTCTATTCGGGCGAGGGGCCGCAGCTGTCCGGCAACCGGGCGGTGCTGCCGCACCCGCCGCGGGACCTGACGCCGGCGGACGCCGCGCGGATCCGCGGCCTGGCCGACCAGATGGCCCTGCGCATCGCCCACCACGATCCCGCGGCGCACGCGAAGACCCGGCCCCTCTCCGGTGCGGGCCAGCCGATCTACGACGGCCTGGAGCAGGCGCGCATCGAGGCCATCGGCGCCAACGCCATGGGCGGGGTGAAGGGCAATCTGCGGGCGGTGATGGACCACGCTTGGCAGCGGCGGGTCTATAACGAGGCCGAGGCCATGGCCAATCCGCCGATGGCCGAGGTGATCAGCCTGATGGTGCGCGAGCGGTTGACGGGCGAGCCGCCGCCGGCGATGGCGCGGACGCTGGTGGACATGTTCCGCGGCGAGATCGAGGCCAAGGCCGGCGCCGACCTGGATAAGCTGACCGGCGCGGTGCAGGACCAGAAGGCCTTCGCCCGCATCGCCCGGACCATTATCCGCGACCTGGAGATGGGCGACGACCTGTCCGATGCGCCGGAAGAGGCCGACGACGACACCGAAGGCGACGAGGACAGCAATCCCGAGGAGTCGAACAGCGACGACGACGGCGAAGGCGAGAGCCAGTCGCCGCAGCAGTCCTCGATGGACGACGAGGAGACCCAGAGCCGCGAGGCCGAGGACGCCGACAGCCAGATGATGCCGTCGGAGCAGGATCAGGAGGCCGAGGACGCCGACGAACCGCCCGAGATGGGCGACGGCGACCAGCCGGCCCGGCCCGATCCCTCCGGCGACACCCGGGCCGTCACCTACCGCGTGTTCACCACCCAGCACGACGAGATCGTAGCGGCCGAGGAGCTGTGCGATCCGGAGGAACTGACCCGCCTGCGCGCATATCTGGACCAGCAGTTGGCGTCGGTGTCGAACGTGGTGTCGCGCCTGGCTAACAAGCTGCAGCGCAAGCTGCTGGCGCAGCAGAACCGCTCCTGGACCTTCGACCTCGAGGAAGGCCTGCTGGACACCTCGCGGCTGACCCGGGTGATCACCGACCCCACCGCCTCCCTCGCCTTCAAGGAGGAGGAGGACACCGAGTTCCGGGACACGGTGGTGACGATCCTGATCGACAACTCGGGCTCGATGCGCGGGCGGCCGATCATGGTGGCGGCGGTCTGCGCCGACATCCTGGCGCGCACGCTGGAGCGGTGCGGGGTCAAGACCGAGATCCTGGGCTTCACCACCCGGGCCTGGAAGGGCGGGACCAGCCGCGAGGACTGGCTGAAGGCCGGCAAGCCCGCGCAGCCGGGCCGGCTGAACGACCTGCGTCACATCATCTACAAGGCGGCGGACGCCCCCTGGCGGCGCGCGCGGCGCAACCTCGGCCTGATGATGCGCGAGGGGCTGCTCAAGGAGAACATCGACGGCGAGGCGCTGATGTGGGCGCACCAGCGGCTGATCGGCCGGCCCGAGGCGCGGCGTATCCTGCTGGTGATCTCGGACGGGGCGCCGGTGGACGACAGCACCCTGTCGGTGAACTCGGGCCACTACCTGGAACGTCACCTGCGCGAGGTGATCACCGAGATCGAGACCAAGAGCCCGGTGCAGCTGATCGCCATCGGCATCGGCCACGACGTGACCCGCTACTACAAGAACGCCGTGACCATCGTGGACGTCGAGCAGCTGGCCGGGGCGATGGTCGAGCAACTGGCCGACCTGTTCGACGAAGAGGTCCGCAGGGTGACGCGCAAGACCGCCAGCCTGCTGGCCCCGCCGCCCAACACCCAGGGGCCGCAGGGCGCGGGACCCCGGCGCTCGACGTTCAAAGAGGTTCGGAGAGCCACGGCGTGAAGCGGTTCGCCGGCCTCGCGCTCGCTCTGGCGCTGGGGTCGTGTGCGGCGCCGATGCCGCCCCTGCCGCTGCAGCCGGTGGCGGTCGGCGCGCGGATCCAGGTGGACACCCAGGCCGTGCCCCTGGACCCGGCCGATCCCGCCCGCACCCGCATCGGCGCCTTCGTCTATGCCGGCGGCCCGGTCCTCACTTCGCGCGACACCAGCCGCCTGCACGGCATGTCGGACCTGAAGGTCACCCAAGACGGCCGGATGCTGGCCCTGGGGGACCAG
>JAIXTR010000382.1 GCA_027483845.1 Caulobacteraceae bacterium
ACATCACGGTGATCGTTACACAGTGAAACCAAACGGATTGGCGGGGGTTCTGCCGGGCGAGTTCCACCGACCGATGGAGTGCCGCCCGTGTCCCGCCCGCTGAGCCTGCTGATCGTCGTCGCCACCGTCGCCGCGGCGCCCCTGCCCGCGCTGGCGCAAACCTGGCCGTCCACGACCACCGCCGCCGCTCCGCAGATGCGGACCCAACCCCGCGCACCGTCCGTGACGCTGCAGCGCCCAGTCAGCCTGGAGCGACCGGCCTTACGTCTCGGCCGGGATCCGAATGCGTCGCTGAACCTCACAGCGTCCGACCCGGACGAGCCGCTTGACGTCGAACTGCGTCCCAAGGCGGAATGGAGCGACGATCAGGGCCTGCGGGTCGGGGCCACTCGGATCGGATACAAGAGCCGCTTCTAAACCCCGTCCCATCGGGTGCGCCCCATGCTGAGATCCGTGCTGGCAGCCGTCATCCTTGCAGGCTTCGCGAGCGCCGCCGCCGCGCAACCCATGACCTGCACGCCGACGCGCGCCGACACCGAACGCCTATCGCGACTGGATCTGGCGTGGCGCGACGCAGTGAGCGACGGGGTTCGCGGCGGCGCTGGCGAGAGACTCCGCGCGCTTGGCCCGCTCGCGGATCCTCAAATCGATCTCGACCGCCCTCAACCGACGCCTGGGCGATATCAGTGCCGCACGATCAAGGTCGGCGCGGCCCGCGAAGGCATGCTGCCCTACATCGCCTATGGCTGGTTCCGCTGCGAGGTGACGTTGACGCCGGGTGGAGACCTGATCGTGCGCAAGACCACGGGCTCGCAGCGGCCGGTCGGCCTGGTCTGCCCGGATGACCGCAACCGCGCCCGCTTCGTGGGCGCTCTGGCCCTCGGCGACGAGGTCGGCGCGCCGCGCTATGGCGCCGATCCCGACCGCGATCTGATCGGCGAGGTCCGTCGGATCGGCCCTTCGCGCTGGCGCATCGCCTTTCCCTGGCCCGCCGTCGAGTCGAAGCTCGACCTCCTGGAACTCCGTCGGACACGTTAGCCGCTTGAGTGGGACCGCCGGCCGCGCTCTAACCGCCTGGGGCGTCTAGGGGGATCGAGTTATGACGGCGGCGGCGGGGGCAGAGGCCCGGCGCGTGGAACTGACGTTCCGCGGCATCGTATTGGGCGTCCTCATCTGCCTCGTCTTCACGGCGGCGAACGTCTACCTCGGGCTGAAGGTCGGCCTCACGGTCGCGACGTCGATCCCGGCGGCAATCATGACCATGGCGCTGCTGCGCGCCTTCAAGGACGCGACGATCTGGGAAAACAACATCGTCCAGACGGTGGCCTCCGCAGCTGGGGCGATGGCCTCGGTGATCTTCGTTCTGCCCGGGCTGGTGATCGTCGGCGCCTGGACCGGCTTTCCGTTCTGGACGACGTTCGGCCTCTGCGCGACCGGCGGGGTGCTGGGGGTGATGTACACCGTGCCGCTGCGGCGCGCCCTGGTGACCAATTCCGATCTGCCCTACCCCGAAGGCGTCGCTGCCGCCGAGGTGCTGAAGGTCGGCTCCGGCGCTCGCGGCGACGGGGCCGAGGCGGCTGCGGACGGCAAGCGCGGCCTCACCGCCATCCTGCTGGGCAGCGCCAGTTCGGCCCTGTTCGCCCTGATCGTCGGGACCCGTGCGTTCGCGGCGGAGCTGGCGACCTCGTTCCGCGTCGGGGCGGGGGCGACCGGAATCGGCGCCTCGATGTCGCTCGCCCTGTTCGGCGCCGGCCACCTGATGGGTCTGGCGGTGGGCATGGCCATGCTGACCGGCATCGTCATCGCCTGGGGCGTCGCCGTCCCGGTCTTGACCAACCTCTATCCGGACGCCGCGGCGTCGGCCGCCGACGCCGCCGGCGCGATCTGGACGGGCAAGGTGCGCTTCATCGGCGCCGGCGCGATCGGCATCTCGGCGATCTGGACGCTGGCCAAGCTGGCCGCGCCCGTCTGGAGGGGCCTCTCCAGCGCCCTGACGGCGCAGGGTCTGCGGGCGGCCGGCGGGAGCGCGGGGCTCGACCGGACAGAACAGGACATGCCGATCGGCGCCGTCGCGGGCGTCTCCGTGGTCTGCATGATCCCCATCGGCGTCCTGATCTTCAACTTTCTCCAGGGCGGCGCCCTGTCCGGTCTGGCGATCCCGCTGACGGCGGCGGCCGTCGCCTACATCGCCGTGGCCGGTTTCGCGATCGCCGCTGTCTGCGGCTACATGGCCGGCCTGATCGGCTCGTCCAACAGCCCCGTGTCAGGGTTGGCGATCCTGGCGGTGCTGGGCGCGTCGCTGATTGTCGGGGCCATCGGGGCTGGCGCCCTTGTCGGCGATCCCATGCCGCTGGTGGCCTTCGCCCTGCTGGTGACCAGCGCCTTGCTGGCTGTGGCGGTCGCCGCCAACGACAACCTGCAGGACCTCAAGACCGGCCAGCTGGTCGACGCCACGCCCTGGCGGCAGCAGGCGGCCCTGGTGGTCGGCGTGATCGCCGGCTCGGCGATGATCCCGCTGGTCCTGGACCTCTTGAACACCTCCAACGGCTTCGCCGGCGCAGCAAACCTGTCGGCCATCGCCGACGATCCCCTGCCTGCGCCCCAGGCCGCCCTCATCTCCACGATCGCCAAAGGGGTCATCGGCGGCCAGCTCGACTGGGGGCTCATCGGAATCGGCGTGCTGGTGGGGAGCGGCCTGATCCTGGTTGACGAGGTGCTGCGGCGGACGACGCGGTTCAGCTTGCCGCCCCTGGGCGTCGGCATGGCGATCTACCTGCCGCCATCGGCCACCGTGCCGGTGGTGTTCGGGGCGGTGGCCGGCTGGCTGTACGACCGCCGCGTCGCCAACCGTCCCGACAGCGAGGCGGCCAAGCGGCTGGGCGTGCTGGTGGTGTCCGGCCTGATCGTGGGCGAGAGCCTGTTCAACGTTGCCCTGGCAGGACTGATCGTGGCGACCAACTCTGGGACGCCGCTTGCACTCGCGCCGCAGGGATTCGGGCCGGGGCCGTGGCTGGCGCTTGCCGCCTATGTCGCCGTCATGGCGGGGCTCTACGCCTGGGCGGGGCGCCGCCGCGCCTGACCTGCTGCCACCGTGCTGTCAGCAGCCCTCGCACCCGCGAGGCTCGGCGGCTTTGTTCGTGCTCCGTTCCCGTGTTATCCCTGAGTCACGTCACCTACATTAGGCGGTCTCGCGAAAGGACCCTTTCGCGGGCTCTCCGTGTTTCCGGGACAGCATGGCCGACCAGCACAATCTCATCCGCGTGCGCGGTGCGCGCGAACACAACCT
>JAIXTR010000301.1 GCA_027483845.1 Caulobacteraceae bacterium
AAGGCCATGCCCGACGACCAGGAACGCTGCCTCGAGGCCGGCGCCAACGACTACATGGCCAAGCCCATCGATGTGGACAAACTGCTGTCCCTGGTCCGCGTGTGGATGCCCCGGTGAGCCTGAGTCCGAGCCCGCGCGACGGCGGCGAGGACATCGAACTCCAGCTGCTGCTGGAGGCTCTGTTCCAGCGATATCACTACGACTTCCGCCACTACGCCCGCGCCTCGATCAAGCGCCGGCTGGTCCAGGCGCGCGATCAGCTGGGCTTCCCCAGCCTGTCGGCGCTGCAGGACAGCCTGCTGCACGATCCCGCCACTCTGCCCAAGCTGCTGAACTACCTGACCGTCCAGGTCAGCGAGATGTTCCGCGACCCGTCCTACTTCCGCGCCCTGCGCGAGAAGGTCCTGCCGCACCTGCGCACCTACCCCTCGCTCAAGGTCTGGATCGCCGGCTGCAGCAACGGCGAGGAGCTCTATTCCCTGGCGATCCTCTTCCGCGAGGAGGGTCTGGCCCAGCGCACCCTGTTCTACGCCACCGACATCAACCCCCAGGCGCTGGCCGCCGCCGAGGCCGGGGTCTATCCCCTGGACCAGGTTCGCAAGTTCACCCAGAACCACCAGAAGTCGGGCGCCCGAACCTCGCTCTCCGACTACTACGTCGCCGACTACGGCCGCGCCGTGTTCGACAAGTCCCTGCGCGACGGGGTGGTCTTCTCCGACCACAGCCTGGTCACCGACGCCGCCTTCGCCGAGATGCATCTGATCTCGTGCCGCAACGTGCTGATCTACTTCGACCGCGACCTGCAGGACCGCGCCATCGGCCTGTTCCGCGACTCCCTCGCCCGCAAGGGGTTCTTAGGGTTGGGCTCCAAGGAGAGCCTGCGCTTCTCCCGCCACGCCGCGGCCTTCGCCGACTTCGACCGCGACGACAAGATCTACCAGAGGCGCGAGCCGTGAGCCTTCGCCCACCCCTCAGGGCGGTCGCCATCGGCGCCTCGGCGGGCGGCGTCCAGGCACTGTCGGCCATCCTGCCCGCCCTGCCGGTCGACTATCCCCTGCCGGTGCTGGTGGTCGTCCACGTGCCGCCCGACCGCGACAATGCCCTGGTGCCGCTGTTCCAGTCCAAGTGCCGGGTGGCGGTCAAGGAGGCCGAGGACAAGGAGCCGGCGCTGCCGGGCGTGGTCTATTTCGCGCCGTCGGACTATCACCTCATGGTCGAGCTGGACGGATCCCTGGCCCTTTCGTCGGATGAGCATGTGAATCACTCCCGACCCTCCATCGACGTGCTGTTCGAGACCGCGGCCGACGCCTTCGGCCCTGGTGTCGCTGGCGTGGTGCTGACCGGGGCCAACAGCGACGGCGCCAACGGCCTGCGCGCCATCCTCGAGGCCGGCGGCCAGGGGCTGGTCGAGGATCCCGCCGCCGCCTACGCCCAGGCCATGCCCGCCGCCGCCGTCGCCGCCTGTCCCGCGGCCGACGTCCTGCCCCTCCCGGCGATCGCGCCCCACCTGCTCAGCCTGGCGCCCGTCCCATGATCCGCCCCCCCGCCGAGCCCATCCACGCCCTGCTGGTCGACGACCTGCCCGAGAACCTGCTGGCGCTCGAGGCCCTGCTCCAGCGCGACGGCCTGATCTGCCTCAAGGCCCAGTCGGGCGAGGAGGCGCTGGAACTGCTGCTGGTCCACGACGTCGCCCTGGCCCTGCTCGACGTCCAGATGCCCGGCATGGACGGCTTCCAGCTGGCCGAGTTCATGCGCGGCGCCGAGCGCACCCGCCACGTCCCGATCATCTTCGTCACCGCCGGCAGCGCCGACCTCCAGCGCCGGTTCCGCGGTTACGAGGCCGGCGCCGTCGACTTCATCCAGAAGCCGATCGAGGCCGACATCCTGCGCAGCAAGGCCGCCGTCTTCTTCGACCTGCACCAGCAGCACCGCCAGATCCTCAGCCAGCGCGACGAACTGGCCGCCTACGCCGCCCAGCTGCGCACCGTCGACCGGCACAAGAACGACTTCCTGGCCGTCCTCGGCCACGAGCTGCGCAACCCCGTCATGGCCCTGGGCGCCGGCGTCCATCTGCTCAAGCGCCACACCGACCCGGCCAAGATCGAGGACATTCGCACCCAGATGGATCGCCAGGTCGCCCACCTCGCGCGCCTGGTCGAGGACCTGCTCGACATCTCCCGCATCGACCAGGGCAAGATCGCGCTGCGCTGCGAGCGCGTCGCCCTGCAGACCATCCTGGAGTTCGCGCTCGAAGCCGCCCGGCCTCAGATCGACGCCCACAAGCACACGCTCAGCGTCGACATCCTGCCTGGCCCCACCTGGCTCGACGCCGATCCCACCCGCCTGGCCCAGGTCGTGGGCAACCTCCTCGGCAACGCGGCGAAATACACCCCCGCCGGCGGCCAGATCACGCTCACCGCCCGCCAGGCCGGCGACATGGTCGAGATCGACGTCGCCGACAACGGCATCGGCATTCCCGACGAGATGCGCTCCAAGATTTTCGAGCTGTTCGCCCAGGTGAAGAGCCCCACGACCCGCGCCCAGGAGGGCCTCGGCATCGGCCTGGCCCTGGTCAAACAGCTGGTCGAGATGCACGGCGGCTCCATCGCGCTGACCGCCAGCACCCTGGGCCAGGGTTCCAGCTTCCGAGTCCGGCTTCCCGTTCTCCCCGACGCCTGAGCGTCCCCGCGCCCGCGCCTGCCTCCGGTCACGCTTGGAACCGAAGGGCGCCGCCGCACGCTCAGCGGGCCTGAACCAGGGAGACAACAACATGCGAACGAGAACGGTCGCCATCCTCGGCATGGCCATGGCCGCCGGCGCGCTCAGCGCCTGCTCCAAGCCCGCCGCCGACACCGCAGCCGAGGCCCAGGCCACGACCGCCAACGCCGCCGCCGCCGGGGCTGACGCCACCGCCATGGCCGCGGGCGGCGCCATGGACGCTGGCGGCGCGGTGTCCCCGCCGAACAGCCCGCAGAACGACGCGGTCAACGCCGACGGCAACGCCACCGAGACCACCCAGACCGCCGGCTCCAACTCCTTCACCGAGGGCCAGGCCAAGGGCCACCTCGAAAACGCCGGCTACACCGAGGTCACGGGCCTCGCCAAGACCCCCGACGGCCTATGGACCGGCAGCGCCAAGAAGGGCGGCAAGACCATGACGGTCTCCGTCGACTTCAAGGGCGCCATCTCCGCCAAGTAGCCGCCGCTTCCCCCATTCGAAGGATCATCCCATGAGCAAGACCATCACCCGCCTCTTCGACAGCCATACCGAGGCGCTCCGCGCCATCGACGACCTGGAACAGGCCGGCGTCGACCACGACCGCATCAGCCTGGTCTCCAACAACAGCGACAACTGGCATGACAGCCACAAGCACGCCGGCTCCCACGCGGGCGCCGACGCTGGCCCCCTCGGCGATCGCAACGGCGACGGCGAGAACGACGTGGCCGACGGCGCCGGCAAGGGCGCGGCCACCGGCGGCCTGATCGGCGGCGCGGGCGGCCTGCTGGCCGGCCTCGGCATGCTGGCCATCCCGGGCCTCGGACCCGTGGTCGCCGTCGGCTGGCTGGCCTCCACGGCCCTGGGCGCGGCGGTCGGCGCAGCGGCGGGCGGCGCCACCGGCGGCCTGCTGGGCGCGCTGAAGGAGAACGGCCACACCGACGAGGAGGCCCACGTCTATTCCGAGGGCGTTCGTCGCGGCGGCACCCTGGTCAGCGTCCGCGCCCATAACGGCGACGATGACCGGATCCAGATGATCCTCGACCAGCAGCACGGCGTCGACGCCGCCCGCCGCGGCGAGGCCTACCGCGCCGACGGCTGGACCGCCTTCGACCCGGCCTCCCAGCCCTACACCCCCGACCAGATCGCCGGCGAGCGCCAGCGCTACGGCGAGGCCCGCTCCTTCGCCAACCAGGACGCCACCCTGCGCGGCGACGACGACCGCGACCTGGGCGACCGCCGCCTCGGCCAGGGCATCGACCCCACGTCGCCCGGCGCCCTGCGCTAAGCCGACGAGGACCCGCTCGAGACGAAGCCCCCGGCCTCCGCGCCGGGGGCTTTTTCGTCTCCGCGGGGCGGGGTCATACGACCTCCCGCGTCCGGGTCGTACGACCCTGGTCGAATTGACCGGCCCGGCCCCGTTAACCTCTATGCGCGCATCGCCACCTACCAGAGGTCGTCATGCGTATCGCCCGCTTCGCGCTCGCCGCCGCGCTCACCCTCACCGCCGCGCCCGCGCTGGCCGCCGTCCACCTCTCCCTGAGCGGCGTGGTCACCTACGGCACCGACAACGGCTACGACATCCCCGGGCTGGAGGCGCCGTTCGGCAGCACGCCCGATGAGACGAACGCCGACACCGGCGAGACCTTCGGTTACGTCGTCGACCGCCCCTTCACCCTCGACATCGTCATCGACACCAGCAAGGGCGTGCCCGAGACGGTCTTCTACGGGGGCGACCAGTTCTCCAACTATCTGAAGGGTCTCGACGCCGACAATCCGTCCCACGCCACCTTCACCCTGGGCGACATCACCTACGCCTTTGGCGACCCCACCGACACCTACGGGACCGGCATCCTCGAGAAGTATCGCACCACCGACTCGGGCGAGGGCCTGTTCGCCGCGGTCGAGACCTTCCGCGGCCGCCCGCCGATGGACGGCCTGTTCACCACCCTCTACGCCGACCTCAGCGTCAACATCTTCGTCCCGCCCGGAACCTTCCAGACCTGGGAATTCGGCGAACCCCTGACCCTCTCCCAGATGGCGCTGGGCTTCGGCAATCTGAACCTCGACCTGCAGGAGACCAGCGGCACGCCCGACAACGAGGTCCTGGGGCGCATGCGCTCGGCCTACCTGAACCTGCGCATCGACAGCCTCTCCCTCACCAGCGACACCGCCCCCGCCGCCGTGCCCGAGCCGGCCACCTGGGCGATGATGATCCTGGGCTTCGCCGCCGTCGGGGCCACGCTCCGCCGCCGCCAGCCCGCCCTGGTCTGAGGACCGCCTAACCCAGCCCCCACCGCGGCCCGGCCGCCGCCACAGGCGGCCGAGCCGCGCGTGGATCCGCTTCACCCCCGCGCGCCGCCCCGTTGATCTCCGTGCGCGCATAAACACCCACCAGAGGTCGTCATGCGTATCGCCCGTTTCGCGCTCGCCGCCGCGCTCGTCTTCACCGCCGCGCCCGCGTCCGCCGCCGTCCACCTGTCCATGAGCGGCGTCGTCACCCAGGGAACCGACAACGGCTACCTCACGCCGGGGTTACAGGCGCCCTTCGGCACCGATGGCGCATCCGTCAACGTGGTGACCGGCCAGACCTTTGGTTACATCTCCAACCGGCCCTTCACCCTCGACATCGTGATCGACACCGGCAAGGGCCAGCTCGACACCTTTCTCTATCCGGGCGGAAGCTTCTCGAATTATCTGTACGGCGTCGACGACCAGAACCCCGCGCGGGCGACCTTCACCCTGGGCGACATCACCTATGCCTGGGGCGGTCCCTCGGACACGCCCGGAACCGGAATTTTCGAGAAGCACCGCAACGGTTACACCGGCGAGGGCGTGTACGGCGTCGTAGACGGCTTTCAGGGGCGCCCGCCGATGGAGGGCGCGTTCACCACCTTCCGCGCCGACCTCACCTACTTCTTCAATGTCCTGCCCGGGACCTTCCAGGACTGGGACTTCGCCGAGCCCTTTGCGCTCTCCCAGATCGGGATTGGCTTCGCCGCTCTGAACGTCGATCTGCAGGAGACCGGCGGCACCCCGGAACGCTACATCCTGGGGCTTATCCGATCGGCCAGCCTGGACATGCGCATCGACAGCGTCTCGCTCACCCATGACACCGTCGTCGCGCCAGGCGCCGTGCCCGAGCCCGCCACCTGGGCGATGATGATCCTGGGCTTCGCCGCCGTCGGGGCCACGCTCCGCCGCCGCCGGCAGGCCTTCCTGGCCTGACGCCCACCTAACCCGCCC
>JAIXTR010000527.1 GCA_027483845.1 Caulobacteraceae bacterium
CAACGACCTGTTGTTCGGGGACGGGGGCTACGACCTCGTCTACGGCAATCTCGGCAACGATACGTGCGACGGTGGCGCTGGAAACGACATCGTCCGCGGCGGGCAAGACAACGACGTGGTGCAGGGCGGCGCCGGCGACGACTATGTGTCGGGCGACAAGGGCGACGACACGGTCACAGGCGGCGCGGGGGCGGACACCTTCCACTCCTTCGGCGACGCCGGGATCGATCGGGTCACCGACTTCAGCCAATCCGAGGGCGACCGGGTCCAACTCGATCCTGGCACGCAGTACACGGTCGCCCAGGTCGGCGCGGACACGGTGATCAACATGATGGGCGGCGGGCAGATGATCCTGGTCGGTGTCCAGCTGGGCTCGCTGACGGCCGGTTGGATCTTCGGCGCCTAGCGGGCTTCCTTCGCCCGACGCCTAGGTGACGGGTCGGGGGCGCAGGGCCACGTGGCGCGACGAACTCGCCTGCAAGTCACTTGATTTTAACGCACATAAAGATATCTTTATGTCCGATGATGCTCTCGGCGAAACAGACGGTCGATGTGTTGCGGGCGGCGGGCGAGCCGACGCGTCTGCGGATTCTTGCGCTGCTCGAGCGGGAGGAGTTGGCGGTGCTGGAACTGTGCCGGGTGCTGGACCAGAGCCAGCCCCGGGTGTCGCGGCACCTGAAGCTTCTGGCTGAGGCGGGGCTGGTCGAGCGGTTTCCGGACGGGGCGTGGGTCTTCTATCGCCTGACGGGGGCCGGGCGGCAGTACGAGGTGATCGGCGAGGTCCTTTCGCGGATCGATACGAACGACCCGATCCTGGCCCGCGACCGCCGCAAGCTGGACGATGTCCAGGCCGAGCGGTCAGCCGCCGCCCAGGCCTACTTCGCCGAGAACGCGGCCCAGTGGGACCAGATCCGCTCGCTCTACGTGGCCGATGCCGACGTGGAGGCGCAGGTGCTGGCGGTGGTCGGAGCCGGTCGCGTCAGCCGCCTGGTGGACCTGGGCGCCGGGACCGGTCGGATGCTGACCTTGCTGGGGCCTCAGGCCGATCAGGCGCTGGGGCTCGACCTGTCGCAGCAGATGCTGAACATCGCCCGCCGCAACACGAGCGAGGCGGGGCTGACCCACGTCGAGCTGCGTCACGGCGACATCTTCGACACGCGATTGCCTGAAGGGGGCGCCGATCTGGTCGTCGTCCACCAGGTCCTGCACTACCTGGGCGACCCCGCCGCCGCGGTGCGGGAGGCCGGGCGCATCGTCGCGCCGGGAGGCAAGCTGATCATCGTGGACTTTGCGCCGCACCGGCACGAGTTCCTTCGCGAGGCCCACCAACACCGGCGGTTAGGGTTTTCGGACGAAGAGATGGGGCGCTGGCTTGCGGAGGCCGACCTTCCGCATGTGAGCCTTCAGGCGCTGCCGCCCGTCCGGGACGACGGCCTGACCGTGAAGATCTGGGCCGCTCAGCGCGCCCCTGCCACCTTGAGGAGCGCCGCATGAGTCCGGCCCAGAGCAGCGCCCTCGGGCCGGTCGCCCGCGCGGGCGTCGGGAGCCAGCCGCGGCCGCGTGTCTCCTTCGAATTCTCGCCCCCCAAGGGTCCCAAGAGCGAGGAGAGCCTGTGGGAGGCGATCCGCCGCCTGGAGCCCCTGAACCCCGAGTTCGTTTCCGTCACCTATGGCGCCGGCGGCTCGACCCGCGAACGCACCCACCGCACGGTCGTGCGGATCCTCAAGGAAACCACCCTCAGACCCGCCGCCCACTTGACGTGCGTCGAAGCGTCGCGCGGAGAGGTGGACGAAGTGATCCAGGACTACTGGGACGCTGGAATCCGGCACATCGTCGCCCTGCGCGGCGACCCCCCGGGCTCGCTGGGCGGCGCGTATGTCCCCCGGGCGGACGGCTATCAGAACGCCACCGAACTGACCGCCGGCATCAAGGCGATCGCTCCCTTCGACGTCAGTGTCGGGGTCTATCCCCAGATCCACCCCGAGAGCCCCTCGATCGACCACGACATCGAGGTGCTGAAGGCCAAGGTGGATGCCGGCGCCACCCGGGCGATCTCCAACTTCTTCTTCGACATCGACGGCTACCTGCGGTTCGTCGACCGGATCCGCAAGGCCGGCGTCGAGGTGCCGATCCTTCCCGGGATCATGCCGGTGTCGAGCTTCTCAGGGCTGGCCAATATGGCGGGCCGTATCGGGGTCGAGATCCCCGCCTGGCTCGCCACGCACTTCGAGGGTCTCGACGAGGACCCGGAGACCCGCAAGCTGGTCGCCGCCTCGGTCGCGACCGAGATGTGTGCGCGGCTGGTCGAGGAAGGCTTCTGCGACTTCCACTTCTACACGCTCAATCGCGCCGACCTCGTCTACGCCATCTGCCGGGTGCTCGGCGTGCGCGAGCGGCCCCCCGAACCCAAGGATGTCGCGGCATGACCCGCCAGGATCGAATTGCGGCGCTGAAGGCGGCGGCCAAGCAGCGTGTGCTCATCCTCGACGGTTCCTGGGGCGTGATGTTCCAGAAGCGCGGTCTGTCCGAGGCCGACTATCGCGGCGACCGCTTCCTGGACCACCCGGGCCAGATGAAGGGCAATAACGACATCCTGTGCCTGACGCGCCCGGACATCGTGGGCGAGCTGCACGACGCCTATTTCGCCGCGGGCGCCGACATCTCGGAGACCAACACCTTCTCCTCGACGTCGATCGGCCAGGCCGAGTACGGGCAGGAGGCGGCGGTTCGCGACATCAACCTCGCCGGCGCCCGCATCGCCCGGGAGGTCGCCGACCGTTGGACCGCCAAGGAGCCGGACAAGCCGCGCTTCGTCGCCGGGTCCATCGGCCCGCTGCCAGTGATGCTCTCGATGAGCTCGGACGTGAACGACCCGGGCGCCCGCAAGGTGACCTTCGATCAGGTCTACGAGGCCTACAAGGAACAGGTCCGCGCCCTGCATGACGGCGGGGTCGACATGTTCCTGGTCGAAACGATCACTGACACCCTGAACTGCAAGGCGGCGATCAAGGCGATCCTGGACCTGCAGGACGAGGGCTATGAGCCCCTGCCGATCTGGATTTCCGGCACAATCACCGACCGCTCGGGCCGGACGCTGAGCGGGCAGACGGTCGAGGCGTTCTGGAACTCGGTGCGTCACGCCAAGCCCTTCGCCATCGGCCTGAACTGCGCCCTGGGGGCCGACCTGATGCGGCCGCACATCGCCGAGCTGGCGCGAGTCGCCGACACCCTGGTCTCGGCCTATCCCAACGCCGGCCTGCCCAACGCCATGGGCGAGTACGACGAGGAGCCGCACCAGACGGGCCATCAGCTGCACGAGTGGGCCGAGCACGGGCTGGTCAACATCCTGGGCGGCTGCTGCGGCACAACCCCGGATCACATTCGCCACGTGGCCGACGCGGTGCGTGGCATGACGCCTCGCCAGCCGGCAGAGCGACCCAAGGCCATGCGGCTCGCCGGCCTCGAACCCTTCGAGATCGCCTGATGAAGGCGCCCGACTGGTACGACGACTGGTGCGACGAGGCCTTTGCGGCTTTCGAAGCGAAGCAGAGCCGAATGCAGACCGACTATCGGCTCGCGGACTGGAGCCGCTACGACTACGACGCCGCCGCCCAGACGTTGACGTTTTCGGATGATCAGGGCCCGCGCCTGATCTGCGACATCCAGGTGATCGGGACGACCAGCGCCCATGACTGGATGTGGGGCTGGGCCAACGCCAACTGGCCCGCGCCCAGCACGGAGGCCATGCGGGCCGTCCGCGCCTTCGGGGTCGAGAACGG
>JAIXTR010000628.1 GCA_027483845.1 Caulobacteraceae bacterium
GAAGCGTCGTTCGTCGTGGGTCAGCGCATTGCCTTCGAAGACGTCGTCGAACGGCTTGCCGGCCTGGCCCAGGGTGTACTGGTTCGCACGGCCCAGGGTGAGGTTCAGCCATGTCAGCGCCCGCGCCGCAACCGGCGCCACCTTGCCGAACTGGATGCCCAGCATCGGCGCCGACAGCACCGCGCCCGCGAACCGCTTCTCGCCGTTGGCCATGGCCAGCAGCGTCAGGCAGCCGCCCATCGAATGGCCCACCGCGATCCACGGCTTGGGCAGCCGGTCCTCATAGGCGTTCAACAGCCGGCGGAAGTCCTCGAGGAAGCCCTTGTAGCCCTTGGCGTGACCCTTCAGCCGGTCCGGCAGCTCCCGCGTCGACAGCCCCTGGCCGCGCCAATCGTGAGCCAGCACGACGAAGCCCCGGTCCATGAAGTCGCGGATGGTCTCGAAGTACTTCTCGATCGGCTCGGTGCGCCCGCCGGACAGCACCACCGATCCGCGCGCGCGCCCCGGCGGGGTGAACAGGGCCGCCCGCAGCTTCATGCCGCCGGCGCCGATGAACCAGTCCGCCTCCGCGCCCGCCGGAACGGGATCCTCCGGCACATCGATGAGCGGGGCGCTGTCCAGCATGATCAGGCCGCCCGCTCGAAAAGGGCCCGCACCTGCGGCATCAGCCGCATCGCCAGGCTCATGTCGGACAGTTTCAGCCGCCCCGTCATCACCGCGCGCATGGGATCCAGTTCGCCCTTGCCCAGCTTCACCAGGTCGGTCCGGCTGACCGACACAGTAAGGTCCGCCGGCAGGTCGTCATTGGTCACGGCGGCGCCGTCGACGTGGATCACGCCCTCGCCCTTCAGGTCCAGTTTGACCGGACGGCCCAAGCCATCGCCGGACGCCGCGGCGCGACGAATCCGGTCGGTCAGTTCCTCCAGCGTGGCCATGCCCCATCAGCAATCGTGAATCGAAGAGCGAGCTTCGCCGCGCGCGTGTGCTGTGTAAACCGCTGGTGACGTTCTCAGGCCGGTTTGACCAGCTTCAGCGTCATTCGGTCGCTCTCGCCGATGGCGTCGTAGGGCGTGTGATCGAAACGGGGGTCGAAGGCCTCGCCCCGCGGCGACGAGCGCCGGACCGGCGGCAGGGTCCAGACGCCGAACGGATGATCGCGGGTGTCCTTGGGATTGGCGTTGATCTCGCTGGTCGCCGCCAGCCGGAAGCCCGCCTCCTGGCCCAGCCGGATCGCATAGGCCTGGTCCACATAGCCCGTCTCGGCCAGCAGGTCGGGCACGCCCCCGGGCGCGGCGCGGTGCTCCTCGATCCCCAGCACCCCGCCGGGCTTCAGCGCCAGGAAGGCGTCGCGGAACGCCTTCTCGGCGATCCCCGCGGCCATCCAGTTGTGCAGATTGCGCAGGAACAGCACGCAGTCGGCCGACCCCGCCGGGGCCACGGGTCCGCTGGTGGCCCCGAAGGCGGTGATCTCGACCGTGCCGTAGGGCCTGTCGCCGGCGGCATATTTGGCGCGGTAGGCGTCCACCACCTGTCGGGCCGAGGGATCCACCGGTTCGACCAGCTGCAGGTGCGCGGCATAGAGCCGGCCCCCCGTGGCGTCCAGGAAGGGGGCGAGGATGTCGCTGTACCAGCCTGCGCCGGGCCAGAACTCGACGACCGTCTGCCCGGGCGCCAATCCCCAGAACGACAGGCTCTCACGGGGATGTCGCCAGCGGTCGCGGACCCGGTCCTCGGCGCTGCGCCAGGGGCCGGCGACGGCGGCGGCGAGGGTCTTGGGCGGGGCGGCCTTGGGCCCCGCCGGCGGGGCGCGGCAACCCGCGAGGGCCGCAGCGCCGGCCAGCAGCACGCGTCGGGACATCGGGATCATGGGCGCCGGTCAACTCCGCAAGCGCCCCCCGGCCGACCCGCTGGCTTAGAGCTAGCGGGTCGGCCGGCATGGGTCAAAGCCGCGCGTCAGCCGGCCTTCACGAAGCGCAGGGTCATGCGGTCGCTCTCGCCGATGGCGTCGTACTTGGCGCGATCGAACTTGGGATCGGCGGGCTGGCCGGACGCCGAGCTCTGGCGCACGGGCGGCAGGGTCCACACGCCGAAGGGGTGGTCCTTGGTGTCCTTCGGGTTGGCGTTGACCTCGGACTTGGCGGCCAGCTTGAAGCCCGCCTTTTCGGCCGCGGCGATCACGGTGGCGGTGGAGACATAGCCGTTGGTGACACCCGGGAGCTCCGGCTTGGGATCCGAGCGGTGCTCCTCGACCGCCAGCACGCCGCCCGGCTTGAGCACCGCGTGGGCGTCGGCCATGACCTTGTCGAGGGTCTTGTTCATCATCCAGTTGTGGACGTTGCGGGCGGTGATCACGATGTCCGCCGACCCCGGCGCGCCCAGCGGACCCGAGACCGGCCCGAAGTTCACGTATTTGATCGGGCCGAACTTGGCCGCGTCGCCGTACTTGGCCTCGAAGGCCGCGCGGCCCTTCTTGGCGTTCTCGGACAGCTGCGGATTGGCGAGGTCGGCGGCCGTCGCCACATAGGTTCCGCCGGTGGCCTTGGCGTAGGGCGCCAGGATCTCGGTCCAGTAGCCGCCGCCGGGCGACAGCTCGATCACGGTCTGGCCGGGCTTCAGGCCCCAGAAGGTCAGGGTCTCCACGGGGTGGCGGGCGGCGTCGCGCGCCTTGTTCTCGGGCGCACGCTGGGCGCCGGCGACGGCGGCCTCCAGCTTGGCGTCGGCGGCCTGGGCCGGGATCGCGGCGGTAAGGGCGAAGGCGACGGCGGCGGCCGTGGCGAAGCGGAGCATGGGGGTGTCCTCCTGGGGTTGAAGCGGCGCCAAGCTAGGGCGCGAACGCATACGCGTACAGCCCCAAAGAACAGCGATCCGACCCCTTGCGCCCGGTTTTCGCGGCGCCTACCTGAAAGCGTGGAGGCGCTGGATGTCCGGGCCTCCTGGGCTGCAGGCGACGCCGGTTTCGGGTCGCCGCAGGTCCATCAGAACCGCAACCTTGCTTTGAAAGAAGGATGTGACCGCATGCGTACGATCGATTTCTCCCCCCTGTACCGCTCCGTCGTGGGCTTCGACCGCCTGGCTGGCCTGCTTGAGACCGCCGCCGCCGACGCCGCCACGGGCTATCCCCCTTACAATATCGAGCGCACCGACGAGAACAGCTACCGCATCGACATCGCGGTGGCGGGCTTCCGTCCGGAAGAGCTGAACGTCGAGGTGAAGGAAAACCTCCTCACCGTAACCGGCCGCAAGGCCGCCAACGACGACGCCAAGAAGTACCTCCATCGCGGCCTGGCCGAGCGCAACTTCGACCGCAAGTTCCAGCTCGCCGACTATGTGATCGTGACGGACGCGAACCTGGCCGACGGCCTGCTCTCGATCAGCCTGAAGCGTGAGCTGCCCGAAGCGCTGAAGCCGCGCACCGTGGCGATCAACACCGCGCCGCAGGCCACGCTGATCGAAGGCGAAAAGGCGGCCTGAGCCGCTCGGATCGTCCTGTAGAGACGAAGGCGGCGTCCCCCGGGGGCGCCGCCTTTTTCTATGCGCGAGGCGTCGCGCTGAACGCCCGTCCCGCGAATTGCGCTCGGATCAGATCGCGAGAGCCGGCAGCCGCGCGCCGCGCAGGTCGGCGCCCTCCAGCAGCGCGCCATCCATCCGGGCCGTGGCCAGGTTCGCATAGCGCAGCCTGGCGCCAGTCAGCACCGTCGGCGTCGAGCGCCCTGGCCCAAGGTCCAGCGGATCCAGATTGGCCTGGCTGAAGTTGGTCCGCGTCAGGTCCGCGCCCCCCAGGCGCGCGCCCCGCAGGTCGGCGCCGGTCAGGTTCGCGCCTCGCAGGTCACAGCCCTCGAGGTTCGCCCCCTGCAGCTGGACCCCGCTCAGGTCCAGCCCGGCCAAGTTTGCGTTCCGCGCGCTGATGGCGCTCAGCTTCAGCCCCTTGAGACCGTCGCCGGCGGAACGCATGTCGGTGTTGTCGAACCGGGTCGGCGCGCCGGTGGCGCCGCCCGACGCCACCCACGCCCCGTGCGCCTGGGCCTCGATCACCAGCTTCGCCGCCCGGGCCACATCCTCGCGGTTGGGCGGGGCGGCCACGCCGTCCAGGCGGGCGCCGCGGGTGCGGGCCGTGGTCAGGACCACCCCCGCCATGTCCGCGCCGCGGAAATTGGCCTCCTCGAGATTGGCCCCGGACACATCGGCTTTGGACATCAGGGCGCCGTCCAGGTCCGCCCCCTTCAGATTGGCGCCCTCCAGGCGCGCACCCACCAGCGAGGCGTCGGAGAAGTCCGTATCGGCGGCGTAGAGGCCATCCAGCCGCGCGCCGTCCAGGGTGGCTCCGGCCAGGTTCGCGCCATCCATCTCGCCGCTGCGATCCTCATCGACCGTCGCCGGAAACCCGCGCGTGGGATGCGGCCGTGCGATGACGCCCGGCCGGAAGTCGGCCTCGGTCAGGTCGGCGCCCGCCAGGTTCGCCCCCGAGAAGCACGCCCCCCGCAGGTTCGCCTTGCGCAGATTGGCGTTGCGCAGGTCGGCCCGGCGCAGATCGCATCCTGACAGGTTCGCCCCGTCGAGCTGGGCGTCGGTCAGCCGCGCGCCGTCGAACACCGAGCCGCTGAAATCGCCCCCCGACAGCTTGCGCCCGGTCAGGTCCAGGCCGCTGAAGTCCACGAACGGCAGGTGCGCGCGCTTGCCGCCCTTGCCCGCCAGAAA
>JAIXTR010000300.1 GCA_027483845.1 Caulobacteraceae bacterium
CTGGCGTACCTCAGAATGGCTCTGGCCCTCGATCCGCAGCGCAACGACGCTTGGCTGATGCTGGGCGACGTCCTGCAGCAGGCGGGAGACGTCGACGGCGCGCGCGCCGCCTATCTCAAACCCAAGCCCGATTCCGCGGAGTTTCCGGCGGCGCAGGCGAAGCTGGCCTGGAGCTATCAGACCGCCGGCGACAAGGCGGGGGCGCTAAAGATGGCCCGCACCGCCGCGGCCACAGGCGACACCGAAGCGCGCATCACGTTGTCGGATCTGCTGCGGGTGAACGAGTCCTATCCCGAGGCCATCACCCTGCTGAACGATCTGATCGCCGAGTCCAAGACACCGGACTGGCAGCTCTATTACGCACGGGGGCAGGCCTATGAGCGAACGGGCCGCTGGCCGGAGGCCGAAGCGGACCTCACCCAAGCGTTAAAGCTTCGGCCCGACGAGGCCGAACTGCTCAACTACCTCGGCTATGCCTGGATCGATCGCGGCGAGCGCCTGACCGAAGCCATGGCCATGGTGGAACGGGCGGTGGCGGCCAACCCGCGGTCCGGGGCCATCGTCGACAGCCTTGGCTGGGCCCACTATCGCCTGGGCGACTACAAGAAGGCCGTCGAGGTGCTGGAGCAAGCCGTCGAGCTGGAGGCCGGTGACCCGGAGATCAACAACCATCTGGGTGACGCCTACTGGATGGTGGGCCGCAAGGACGAGGCTGTCTTCCAGTGGCGGCGTGTGCTGACCCTGAAGCCTGACGACAAGATCAAGGTCGATGCCGAGAAGAAGCTGGCCTCGGGCCTGGGTCCGCAACCGAAGCTCGCCGGACAATAGCCGTGGCTGCGCGCTTGGCGCCGGCCAAGGTCAACCTGTTCCTGCATGTCGGCGCGCCATCGGCCGACGGCTACCATCCGGTCTGCAGCCTGATGGTGTTCGCCGACATCGGCGACAACGTCGCCATGGAGCTGGGGGAGGGCCGTCTTGTCGTCCACGGCCCGTTCGCCCAAGGTCTGGGCCGCGAGAGCGACAACCTGATCATCCGCGCGGTCGGCGCGTTCGTCGCGGAGCTGGGTCGACCGATGGCCGAACTGGCCTTCGCCTTGGACAAACAACTCCCGGTGGCCAGCGGCCTCGGCGGGGGATCCAGCGACGCCGGCGCCGCCCTGCGATTGATCCGCGACGTCTTCGCGCCTCAAATCGACGACGATCGACTGGAACGCGTGGCCGCCAGTCTCGGCGCGGATGGGGCGGCCTGCCTGTGGGCTCGCCCCGTCATCGCCGAGGGGCGGGGCGAGCGGCTCTCGCCCGCACCGCAGCTGCCGATCCTGCCCTGCGTGCTGGTGAACCCCGGTGTCGGCGTGTCGACGCCCGAGGTCTATCGCCGATTGGACGCGAGCGGCGCATTCGGCGACGTCGCGCCGCCCCCGATGCCCGGGAGCTTCGAGAGTCCGCAGGAAGTCGCCGCCTGGCTCTCCCGCCTGGGCAACGATCTCGAAGCCCCGGCCATCGCTGTCGCGCCCGACGTCGGCGCGGTTCTGGCGACCCTGCGCGAAGAACCGGAGACGCTGCTGGCCCGCGTTTCGGGCTCCGGCGGCACCTGCTTTGCGCTCTGCGCCGACGACATGGCGGCCGAGACCCTCGCGGAGCGGATCCAGGCCATGGCCCCGCAATGGTGGGTGCGCCGTTGTCGCCTGGGCGGCTCCTGGGACTAGCCCAAATGAAAACGGGGGCCCCGAAGGACCCCCGTTCCGTCTCACTCAGGACCGCCCCGCAGGGCGATCCGGCTCTCCCCCAAGAGCTTACGAGTGATAGGCGCGTTCACCGTGCTCGACGATGTCCAGGCCTTCTTCTTCGGCTTCCGGCGAGGAGCGGAGGCCAACCGTGTACTTGATGATCAGGAACACGATGGTCGAAGCCACCGCCGACCAGACCACCGCCACCGCAACCGCCTTAAGCTGGGTGATGAACTGGCCCATCATGGTGTAGCTGGCCAGCGCGTCGCAGGTGGAGATGTCGCCGTCGGCCGCGCAGGTCGTGTAGTCCACGATCCCGGCGCCGCCGAGGTTGGCCGCCACCAGGATGCCGGTGGCCAGCGCGCCCACGATGCCGCCGACCGCGTGGATGCCGAAGGCGTCCAGGCTGTCATCGTACTTCAGCGCGTTCTTCACGACCGAGCAGAAGAACACGCAGATCGGCGAGACGATCAGACCAAGCACCAGGGCGCCCATCGGACCGGCGAAGCCGGCGGCCGGGGTGACGGCCACGAGGCCGGCGACCAGGCCCGAGGCCATGCCGAGCAGCGACGCCTTCTTGCGCGTCACCCACTCCGTCATCGCCCAGGAGAAGCCCGCCGCGGCGGTGGCGATGAAGGTGTTGACCAGGGCCAGGGCGGCGTAGCCGTTGGCTTCCAGGTTGGAGCCGGCGTTGAAGCCGAACCAGCCCACCCACAGCAGACCGGCGCCCACCAGGGTCAGCGTCAGCGAGTGAGGTTGCATCGGCTCGGAGCGGTAGCCTTTACGCGGACCCAGGATGACGGCGCCGACGAGGGCGGCGATCCCGGCGTTGATGTGGACCACGGTGCCGCCCGCGAAGTCGAGCGCGCCCCAGCCCCACAGCAGACCCGACTTCACCAGGGCGGTCGGAGCCGTCGCGATGCCGTCGGGGCCCGGCCACCACCAGACCATGTGGGCCATCGGGTAGTAGGAGAGGAGCGGCCAGAGCACGGCGAAGATCACCACGGCGCCGAACTTCATCCGCTCGGCGACGCCGCCCAGCACGAGGCAGGCGGTGATGGCGGCGAAGGTCATCTGGAAGGCGATGAAGGCCAGTTCCGGGATGTAGATGCCGGTTGAGAACGTCGCGACGTTCGAGGCCGGCGTGACGTCCTTCAGGAACAGCCGCCCAGTCCCGCCGACGAAGGTGTCGAGACCGCCGCCGTCGGTGAAGGCCAGGCTGTACCCATAGGTGACCCAGGCGATCATGCCGATCACGCAGACGGTCGCCGTCTGCATCAGCATCGACAGCATGTTCTTCTCGCGGACCAGGCCGCCGTAGAACAGCGCCAGGCCGGGGATGATCATCAGCAGCACGAGCACGGCCGAGATCATCATCCAGGTGGTGTCACCCTTGTCGACCGTCTGGGCCGGCGCGGCGGGGGCCGCGGCAGGCGCAGCCTCGGCGGCGGCGGGGGCCGGCGCGGGCGCTGCGGCCTCAGCGGCCGGGGCCGCAGCCTCCGGCGCGGCGGCAGCAGGCGCCGCAGCGGCTGGCGCGGGCGCCTCCTGGGCGATGGCCGTGGACGCCAGCGGCATCCCGGCCACGGCGGCGGCGAGCACAAGCCCGGCTAGCCGCTGTTTTCCGAAAAACGTCATAAGCATATCCCCTCTGTCCCGTTCGCTAGAGCGCCGCGGCGCCCGTCTCGCCCGTCCGGATGCGAACCGCTTCCGAGACGTCGAGGACGAAGATCTTTCCGTCGCCGATCTTGCCGGTCGCGGCCGCGGCCTTGATCGCCTCGACCGCCTTGGCTGCAGCCGCGTCGTCCACGACGGCCTCCAGCTTCACCTTGGGCAGGAAGTTGATCTGGTACTCCGCCCCCCGATAGATCTCGGTCTGGCCCTTCTGCCGGCCATA
>JAIXTR010000243.1 GCA_027483845.1 Caulobacteraceae bacterium
ACCACGGGGGCGTAGGCCTCGGGGTCCTTCAGCGCCTCGCGGATGGCGGCCACCAGGTCGGGGCCGAAGCGCGAGCCGGAGAAGCCCTTGGGCACCGAGCGCAGGCGGTCCAGGCCGTCGGCGTCGGTCGGCGCCTGGGTGGCGATCTCGTCGATGGCCTCGTCCTTGAGGATCCGGCCCCGGGGCTGGTCGCGGCTCTGGGCCATGCGCTCGCGCCAGGCGGCGACGGCGCGATAGACGGCCAGGTACTTGGCGTTGTGCTTGCGCGGACGCAGGCGCTTCCAGGCGTTCTCCGGCTCGACGTCGTAGTTCGCCGGGTCGGTGAGATCGTTCATCTCGTCCTGGACCCAGCCCAGGCGCCCTTCCCGCTCCAGTCGGTCCCGCAGCATGGGGAACAGCTGGGCCAGGTAGGTCACGTCGGCCAGGGCGTAGGTGAGCTGGTTGTCCGACAGCGGCCGGCGCGCCCAGTCGGTGAAGCGCGAGCTCTTGTCGAGCTCGATCTTCAGCATCTGGCGGACCAGGGCGTCGTAGGCGATCTGCTCGCCGAAGCCCGCCGCCATGCCCGCCACCTGGGTGTCGAACAGCGGCCGCGGCATGGCCTGCAGGTTGTTGAAGATTTCCACGTCCTGCCGGGCGGCGTGGAACACCTTCAGGATGCTCTCGTCGCGCATGATCGCCAGGAACGGCTCGAGATCCAGGCCCTCGGCCAGGGGATCGATGCACGCCTCGGCCGACGGCGCCGCGGCCTGGATCAGGCACAGCTTCGGCCAATAGGTGGTCTCGCGCATGAACTCGGTGTCCACCGCAACGAACGGCTGGCCCTTGATCTTGTCGCAGAACGCCGCGAGTTCGGCGGTAGTCGTGATAGGCGTCATAAAATCAGCTATAGCCCCGCGCGCGGACGACTCCAGTCCGCAAGCGCGTCTCTCTGCACTCCAAGTCCGGGTTCGTAAATGTCCGAACGGCCTAACGGTCTCACCTATGCGCAGGCCGGTGTCTCCATCGACGCCGGAAATGAACTCGTCGAGCGCATCAAGCCGCTGGCGAAATCCACTCGCCGCTCCGGCTCCGAGCCGTCGCTGGGCGGGTTCGGGGCGCTGTTCGACCTGAAGGCCGCCGGCTACGACGACCCGCTGCTGGTCACCACGACCGACGGCGTCGGCACCAAGCTGAAGGTGGCGATCGAGACCGGCCTGCACGGCACGGTGGGCATCGACCTGGTGGGCATGTGCGTCAACGACCTGCTGGCCCAGGGCGCCGAGCCGCTGATGTTCCTGGACTACTACGCCACCGGCAAGCTGGACGTGGAGGCCGCCGCCTCCGTCGTCGCCGGCATCGCCGAGGGCTGCCGCCGGGCCAACTGCGCCCTGGTGGGCGGCGAGACGGCCGAGATGCCGGGCATGTACGCCGAGGGCGACTATGACATGGCCGGCTTCTGCGTGGGCGCCGTCGACCGCGACAAGGTGATCCCGCGCCTGGGCGACCAGAAGGCCGGCGACATCCTGGTGGGCCTGGCCTCCTCCGGCCCGCACTCCAACGGCTATTCGCTGATCCGCCGTATCGTCGAGCGCTCGGGCCTGGCCTGGGACGCCCCCGCGCCGTTCGCCGAGGGCAAGAGCCTGGCCGAGGCGCTGCTGGAGCCGACGCGCATCTATATCCGAACCGTCCTGCCGCACCTGAAGGCCGGCCGCATCAAGGGCCTGGCCCACATCACCGGCGGCGGCCTGATCGAGAACCCGCCCCGCGCCATCGCCGAGGGCCTGGTCGCCCGCTTCGACTGGAACGCCTGGGCCCTGCCCCCGGTGTTCGAATGGCTGGCGGAAACGGGCGGCGTGTCGGAGCAGGAAATGCGCCGCACCTTCAACTGCGGCATCGGCCTGATGCTGATCGTCGATCCGCACGACCTGCCCGACGTGCTGGAGGGCCTGGTGCGCGACGGCGAGGACGCCTTCGTGGTGGGCGAGCTGGCGGCGGCCTGACGCCGTCCCTCCCTTAATGGGGAGGGACCGGCCGCGCAGCGGCCAGGGTGGGGACGCCATGGTCATCCCCGACTCTGAATTCCGGCCCTGAACGCCCCACCCGGCTCGCGTTCGCGAGCTGTCCCTCCCCATTAAGGGAGGGACTTTCACGCGGAGCTTCGCCAGGCGATCGGCTCGGCCTCACGGTCGAGGGCGGCCTGCGGAGGATCGGGCAGCTCGCGCCAGCGGCGGATAGCGTCGGCGTCGAAGCCCAGCCGGAGCGCCACCTCCGCGACCTCGTCGTCCAGCGGGCCCGCGCCGAAGTCGGGCTTGAGACAGGCCTCGGCGACGACCAGCTCGATATCGCGGCGCCGGTAGGAGAAGTCCTCGCAGGCCAGGTCGAACGCCTCGGCCTCGCTGGCGCCGTCGGTCTCGACCGACTCGGCCTCGTCCCAGCTCACGCGCAGCAGCGCGCCGCGCAGCTCGGTGATCCGGCGCGCCACGGCGGCCCCGCCGGGCTTGGTCTTGGGCGTGTCGGCCTGGGTCCGGGCGGCGATCGCCAGATCCCGCTTCAGCCGCGCCTTGACCGCCAGGGTCTGGCGATAGGACCGCGCCGCCCGCTGATAGCTGCGCGCCAGCCGGTTGGCCTCGTCATTGTCCTCAGCCGCCAGCGCGCGCCGCGCAAAATCCCGCGCCAGCGCCAGATCGTGCTGCGCGATCTCCGCCAGGCCGGCCGCGTCGTCCGCGGTGATGTCGAGGGCGTCCCACATGCTGAGCGGGAGTGTGGAGGTGCGGTGCGTCAGAAGCGGACGTGGGGCCCGCGCTCGGTGGTCTTGCGGGAGCCTAGTTGCAGCAGAGTCCGACTCTTACGCTCCTGGGTGGTCTGCAACGTGCGCCTGCCTTGTACGCACCAGGGCGCGCACACTCGCGAATGTTCGAAGATCGAACTGAAGAATTTCGGCAGCTTGTCGGACAACTACGTGATGAATGGAGAAGCCTTTGGCTCCCATTGCATAATCGCCTCGCTTCGACGAAGCCACTCCTAGGCTCTTGGTGCCGCCACAAGTTCACCCAGCAAAAGGTACGTGTTTAGCACGAGGGCTGCGGCTTCGTCGGCCGATACTTCAGCATGCACCCCAGTCGATACTCGGTCGTATAGAAGGGTCATATTCTTCATGAGCCGCTCGGTTCGGCTTTTGCTGAAGCCAAGCACATGTATGTGAGCCCGTAGCTGGTTTCGTGTTTTGCCTGCGCCGCAGTCCAAGAGTTGTCCGGCGATATCCACTGGCTCGGATCGCGCTGGAAATGCCAAGTTTGCATATCCGTCGATAATGCGGCGAGAACTCGTCAGCGCGTGGCTGATCGCTTCAGGCGAGCCTTCAGAAAGCCGCTCGAAAACGTGCGGCATGCGTTCGAAAACGTCTGACAGGTCTCCAGCCAAGCCGGCATCAACTCCGCTTTGGAAGGTGTGAAAAATGTCCGCGCTGGTCTCAGAGAATTGCGCCTTTGCGAGCGCTTGGCTGGCGAATCGATAGATCTGCGTTCGAACGTTTGAGAGCACCTTCTCCAACTGGATCGCCGCGATTTGCTCCTTTTGAACCGACTGGACCTGCTTCTCTGAAAGGCTGGCCGCCCACTGGCCCGTTGGAACATGGAGTTGAATGGTCAGGATGCGATCACGAGCCGCTTTGGCCAGCCCCTCAAGAGTGGCGGCGGGAGCGTTAGTCGATGTCTCGTCTGTCCCGTTCCAACGGTACGTCACGATCAACCAATTCCGCGTCGGTTCGTATTCGTGACCCCGGAAGCCCACTGCCTCGTGATGGAGCTGACGCTCCATGTGCTCGTCACCCACGAGGGTGGCTAACCGGTGAGCTTTGTTCACGACGTGCTCAATTGCAGCACCATGCGTGGATACCTCGTCGAGCACTCCCTCGGCGAGCTTGATGATCTGCTCTCGGCGGTTCATTCAAACAACCTAAGCTAATCTATTCAGGTGCGCACCAGCATCGCCCGCCGCCTTCCCTCTTTCCTGTGGAGTATTAGTCCTCAAAATCCATCGCTGCGATCAGGTCCATCAAAGATTTCTCTGCCGCCATGACGCGGTTAGTGATGCGTCTCGGTGTTGCCCACGCGGGCGCTGTTAGCGTCGGCTGGTAGTCCCGGGCCTCCAGGTTCCGCAGTTCGGCAACGGCGCTGCTGAGGTCGAGCGCGCGGACGTAGGCTGCAGCGGACGGCCAAGCTGTAACGGGCTCCTCAAGCAACTTAGTCAGCGCGGATGCTGCCTCATTCTGCTTCAGGGTCTCCAAACCACTCGCGAAGTCCTCGATCACCCCTCGATGTGAGGCGTCCAGTACGTCATTGGCCGCAACGATCGCGTAGCCGGCAGCGTCTACGATGGCGTTGATGAAATCCCGCCGGTTGGCTAACCGAGCCCGACGCTCCTCGCGAACTGGCACCATGCCGACCCAAGCCGCTATCGCGACGGCTGCGATGGTACCGATCCCCTGAACCCAAGCGGCTAGTTCGCTGCTAGTTGGCGGCGGCTGGTTGATCGTCGCGAAAGCGAGGCCAGCCACCCCAACCGCGGCTGCCGCAGCACCTAGTTGTAAGGCAAGATCACGCTGCATTTTCTGGATCAAACCAAAGCTTCAACTTGGCAACCACGCGGGACGAGCCCGCTGACAAACTTACCGCAATGAGATGGTCTACTGTTCGGATAACGGGGCAGGATAATAAATACCTCGAACTCCAATCCATGGGGTCTTTCAGGCCCAATGGGCTCATCGCTCATTTGTCTGGGTTGCGGGGAAAGGATATGCAGTTCCTGAATACTGCGCATGAGCGGACTTCCGTCTCCGTAGCGTGGCCCCAGCGGCGCCGAAGCCGGCGATCATCAGGGCCCAGGTCGCCGGTTCGGGGATCGACGCTGTGGTCAAAAGCAAGCGCGAGCGATCGCTGTTCTGGCTGTTGCCAAAGACAAAGTGAACGTGCTCGCCACGATAGTTAGCGGGAGCCAGAACCCTTCCGCTGAGCGTGAAGGACCCACCGGCAGCAGCACGGATTGCACTCAGCGCGGCGCTATTGAGTGTGATTTGCCGAACTTGTTCGTCGTCAGCCGCAACGTATTCGTAAAGCCCAAAGACATCGCCGCCGCCAAGAAGATCAAAAGTGAGGCCGCTTGTGGAAGTGAGTTGGTAGGATAGGAGCGACACCCCCCCTTCACGTAGCCAGCGGGTGTCCACCTCCAACGCCGCACTCACCAAATCATCCGGAATATCGGATAGATCGAATGTGAAATAGTTGCGGACTTCCACTACACCGTTGCTGCATATCCCATTTAGGCAATAGAAGCCCGCGATGTAGTTACTGTTGTCGAGGCCGCCCAGCTCTTGGCCACCCGAATCGATCCATCCCCGCGCATCGGCAACCACCTGGACTTCCGCCGCTCCGGCAGCTCCCGCGAAAGCAAGCGCAACCGCTGCGAGACCCGATGCAATGACGTTTTTCATTCCCGATATCCCCGACAGCCATACGCAAGCACGTTGCTCCCGAACATGCGCGGTGAAGCTTACCTCTGTATCCGGTATCTCACATCCAATTCTCCCACAGATTGTATTGTGCCAACTGTCGCGCGTGCGCTGGCAATGAAGGGATCAGCGCGAGCGCCTACCGGTCGCTAGCGGCTCGTCTTCGCAGTCTTGGCCGCCTTCGGCTTCGGCGCCGGTAACTCCGCAGCCGTGGCCCTGACGAGCTCGCTGAGCCAGTCCTGGTCCTCCCAGCGGTCCGCGTCGATCAGCAGCGACGGCTTGGCGCCCGGATAGGGCGGGGCCTCTTCGGCGCCCGCGGCCAGGGCGCGGCCGGCGGGAGTGGGTTTGAGGAAGAGTTGGCCGTCGGCGATGATCGCGACCATCTTGCCGTCGAGGTAGACGCCGTACTCGCCGAACATCGGCTTGGCGGAGACGGCGCCGGCCTTCGACATCTGGTCGACGAGGTAGTCCACGGTCTTGCGGTCGGTGGCCATGTTTCTTGCGGT
>JAIXTR010000376.1 GCA_027483845.1 Caulobacteraceae bacterium
AGGTCATCGACATCGACCAGTCGCCCATCGGCCGCACGCCGCGGTCGAACCCCGCGACCTACACCGGCGCCTTCCAGCCCATCCGTGACTGGTTCGCGGGCCTGCCGGAAGCCAAGGCCCGCGGCTATGGCCCCGGCCGGTTCAGCTTCAACGTCAAGGGCGGCCGCTGCGAGGCCTGCCAGGGCGACGGGCTGATCAAGATCGAGATGCACTTCCTGCCGGACGTCTACGTGACCTGCGACGTCTGCCACGGCCGCCGCTACAACCGCGAGACCCTGGAGATCCTGTTCAAGGGCAAGTCGATCGCCGACACCCTGGACATGACGGTCGAGGAGGCCGCCGAGTTCTTCAAGGCCGTGCCGCCGATCCGGGACAAGATGGAGACGCTGAAGCGCGTCGGCCTGGGCTACGTGAAGGTCGGCCAGCAGGCGACGACCCTCTCAGGCGGCGAGGCGCAGCGGGTGAAGCTGTCCAAGGAGCTATCGCGGCGGGCCACCGGCAAGACGCTCTATATCCTGGACGAACCCACCACCGGCCTGCACTTCGAGGACGTGAAGAAGCTGCTCGAGGTGCTGCACGAGCTGGCCGACCAGGGGAACACCGTGGTGGTCATCGAGCACAACCTCGACGTGGTGAAGACCGCCGACTGGCTTGTGGACTTCGGCCCCGAGGGCGGCGACGGCGGCGGCGAGATCGTGGCCCAGGGCTCGCCCGAACAGGTCGCCGCCGAACCCCGCAGCTGGACCGGCCGTTACCTCGGCGAACTCCTGGAACGCCACCGCGAGCGCAAGACCGCACGGAAGAAGAAGCTGGTGGGGGCGTAGGACGTTTTTTTCCCTCCCCTTTATGGGGAGGGTGGCCGGCGCGCAGCGCCGGTCGGGTGGGGAGACGGGATGCCGCCCTACAAAGCCGTAGCCTATCGCGCGCGCGAGCTTCGGCGCGCCATGACCGAGCCGGAAGTGATCTTGTGGTCCCGGCTGAAGCTCATGCGGGCGGACGGATTTCGTTTCCGGCGGCAAGCGCCGTTTCGCGGCTACATCCTCGACTTTGTCAGTTTTGGCCGACGAGTCGTGGTCGAGGTGGACGGCGGCGTTCACGGGACAGACCACCAGGAAGCGCATGACAGGGTGCGCGACGCTGTCCTTCGCCGGGAGGGCTTCATTGTGCTCCGCTTCTGGAACAGCGCGGTCCGTGAAAATCTTGAGGGCGTCTTGCTGTCCATCCGCGAAGCGCTGGAGCGGCCATCCCCACCCTGACGACTTCGTCGTCTGTCCCTCCCCATAAAGGGGAGGGAAAAGCCCCTACCCCATCGTCCGGGCCAGGACCTCCATCGGCATGGGGCCGGCGCGGAGGACGGCTTCGTGCCAGTCGCGGATGTCGAAGGCAGCGCCCTGGCGCTGCTTGGCCTTGGCGCGCGTACGCATCAGCTCGAGGCGGCCGACCATGAAGGCGCAGGCCTGGCCGGGGTAGACGCAGTAGCGGTCGATCTCCCGCTGGGCGGAGACAGGCTGTTCGCCGGCCTCCTCGATCATCCAGCGGGTGGCCTCGGCGCGGGACCAGCGCTTGTGGTGGATGCCGGTGTCCACGACGATCCGGGCGGCGCGAAACAGGGCTGATTGCACCGCCCCGATGTGGCCGAAAGGATCGGCCTCGTAGGCGCCGATCTCGACAGCGACCTGCTCGGCGTAGAGCGCCCAGCCTTCCACGTAGGACGAGAACTGCGCGAAGCGGCGGTAGAGCGGCAGGTCCGGCCCGGCCGCGCGGCGGAAGACGGCGTTCTGCAGGTGGTGGCCGGGATCGCCCTCGTGGTGGATCAGGGTCTTCAGCCGCCAGGTCGGCCACTCGGCCGTGTTCTTGAGGTTGATCGAGATGACGCCAGGGCGCGATCCGTCAGCGGGCGGGCCACTGTAGTACGCTCCAGGCGCGCCGGCCTCGATGGCGACCGGAATGCGGTCCACGGTGATGTCGCGGTCCGGCAGGGTCCGGAACGCGCGCGACAGCTTGGCGTGGAGACCCGAGAGGTGGTCGCGGGAGAAGGCCAGGATCTCCGCGCGACCAGCGTCGGTGTTGGGCTTCAGGAAGCGCGGGTCATGATCCAGCGCCTTGATCCGCTGGGCGACCGCACCGTCGGTCAGCCCCTGGGCGCGCAGCATGCCGTCCAGCTCAGCCTTGAGCGTCTGGAAGGTGTCGAGGCCGATGCGGTGCATCTCCTCGGGCGACGTGGCGACGGTCGTATTGGAACGCAGGGCCAGGGCGTACCAGGCCTCGCCATCTGGCAGGCGCCACACGCCGGCCTCGGAGGACGCGTTCGGCCGATGGGCGCGCAGGGCGGCGATCTGCCGGTTGAGCGCCGGCATCACCCGGCCGTCCAGGATCTCACGCGCTGCCACATCCACGCCGGGAATTCCGGCCTTGGCGGCCCGGGCGACAGGGCCATCGGTCAAAGCCGCCGAAGCTCCGGCGCGCAGATCGATCAGCTGAGCGACCGTGCGGTCGATGATGAAATCGGGCGGGACCACGCCGGCCGCCGCGTCCTTGGCGATGCCGGCGCTCTCGCCGTCCAGAACCCGACCGAAATCGGCCAGGCGGGCGAGGTAGGACTCGGCGTCCTCGCGGGTGGCGATGGGTTCCCGGTCGAAATCCTGGGGCTGCCAGTAGTAGGCGCCGGCCATCTGGTTGACGAGGTAGGGCCCCGGCCGCAGGGCATGATCCTGGAAGCCGTAGCGGCGACCCACCTCGTCAAGCATCTCGTAGGCGAAGGCGGCGCTGTCGTAGTCCACCTGGCGGGCCGGGCTGAGCCGCCGGCGGTCGATCCGCTTCAATTCTGTCCGCCAGCGGCGGGCGGCGGCGACGTCCGCAGCCTTCCCCTCGGGCCCCCTGTCGTTGAGCTTGGCCCGGGCGGCCCGGCCGCGCGCGTCGGTGAGCAGCGACGCCGCGGCCTCGGGCGACAGGGTCAGATACTCGTCCATGTGCCGCGACAGCAGGGCGACCAGGGCCGCGTCGTCGGAGGGCGCGGCCCCCGCCTGCCCCGCCATCGCGACAAGCGCGCCTGCGCCAAGAAGAACGTTGCGGCGGTGAGGCATTGGAACTCCGGCACTAGTCGCGAACAGATGTTCGAAATAGCCTAGCGGGCAACAACATGGGGAAGAAACGAAGATGATCCTTTATGGCGCGCCAAACCCGGCGCCGAACCCGCGGCGCGTGCGCATTTTCCTGGCGGAGAAGGGGATCGACCTTCCCGAGACGCCCATCAACATGATGAAGCGCGAGCACAAGAGCGACGAGCACAAGGCGCGCAACAGCCTGGGTCAGGTCCCGACCCTGGAGCTGGATGATGGAACCTGCATCTCCGAGACGGTGTCCATCTGCCGCTACTTCGAGGCCACACACCCCGAGCCGCCGCTGTTCGGCACGACGCCTGTCGAACAGGCGCTGATCGACATGTGGGTCCGCCGGATCGAGTTCATGGTGATGACGCCGGTGGGCAACTACTGGCGCCACGCCCACCCGCGCACCGCCGCCCTGCTGACCCAGTACAAGGACTTCGGGGAGTCAAACGTGGCGACCTATCAGGGCGCGCAGAAGTGGCTGGACCGCGAGCTTGACGGGCGGACGTTCCTGGCGGGCGACAGCTACTCGATCGCCGACATCTGCCTGCTCACCACGGTGGACTTCGCCGGCTGGATCGGCCTGCCGATGGACGAGAGCTTCGGCAACCTCAAGGCGTGGCATGACCGGGTCAGCGCCCGGCCCAGCGCCCAGGCCTAGAAGACCTCCGCGGCCGCGGGCTTGTCCCCACCGAGGACAAGCTCGCGGTAGGCGACCGCGAAGGGCGCGTAGATCATTACGATCTGCAGCACCTGCAGCAGGAACTGCAGCACCAGGTAGATCACCGCCGTGATCGCCGTCAGCGGCGTCAGGCGCGCGATATCCTGGATGGCCGCCTGCCCGCCCGACAGCTCCACCAGGGCGATGCTGATGATGCTGAAGAGGATGTAGACGATCACATAGAAGACGACGGCCAGGACGATCATGCCCAGCAGCGGCCAGAAGTGGCCCTTGGTCTTCTCCCAGGCGCTCGGGAACGAGATGCGGCCGGTAACGAACACGGACGGCGCCAGCAGCGACAGCCGCACGCCGATCCAGATGCCGAAAGCGGCGACCAGGGCGATGGCGATGGCCGCGCCCACAGAGCCAAACTGGGCTGCGCCAGCGGTGAAGATCACGCCCAGCACCACCGACAGGGCGTAAAGGCCCACGCACGCCAGATTGGCCAGGGTCAGCTGAAGTTCCGTCTTACCCAGCTTGAGGTGGGCGAACCCGTGCTCTTCCGGCTTGAGAACGAAGCGCATGACCCCAGCGGTGATGATGGACATCAGGCCCGCCGTCATCACCAGCACCAGCAGGAACGCCGGCCACGACTGGACCAGCATGTTGGCGACGGCTTCGACGTCGTCGGGCGAGGACAGCTGGCCCTTTCGCGCGAGCGCGATGAACTGAGGGCCCAGGCTGGCCATCATCACCAGGCCGATCAGCAGGATCCCGCCGAGGTAGACCGCGCTCCACGCGAGCATCACGCCCGGATGTTCCCGGGTGAGGCGGAAACCCTCCATCGCGGCGTTACTGGGAGAAAACTTGGTCATTCGTCCTGCCTGGTCCGCGCGCGACTCGGCCGGACCCTTCAGCGGGAACCTTGCCGTGCGTGGTCTCAAGCGTGCAAGGCCCCGCTCGCGATCCTTGGCGTTCGTTGCTAGTACGCCACGCATGACAATGAACCCCATTCACGTGGTCGGCGGCGGACTGGCTGGCTCCGAGGCCGCCTGGCAGATCGCCGAGGCCGGCGTGCCGGTCGTGCTGCACGAGATGCGGCCCGTGCGCGGCACCGATGCCCACCAGACCGACAAGCTGGCCGAGCTGGTCTGCTCCAACTCCTTCCGCGCCGACGACTGGACCGGCAACGCCGTGGGCCTGCTGCACGCCGAGATGCGGGCGCTGGGGTCGATCATCATGAGCGCCGGCGACGCCCATCAGGTCCCGGCCGGCGGCGCTCTGGCCGTGGATCGCGAAGGCTTTTCCGAGGCCGTCACCGCGCGGCTCCAGGCGCATCCGCTGGTGACCATCTCCCGGGAAGAGGTGGCTGGCCTGCCGCCCGCGGACTGGGACAGCGTGATCCTGGCCACCGGCCCCCTCACCTCGCCCGCCCTGTCGGCCGCGATCCTGGAGCTGACCGGCGAAGGCCAGCTCTCGTTCTTCGACGCCATCGCGCCCATCGTGAACCTGGACTCGGTGAACATGGACATCGCCTGGCGCCAGTCGCGGTACGACAAGGAAGGTCCCGGCGGCGACGCGGCGGCCTACATCAACTGCCCCATGACGAAGGATCAGTACGAGGCGTTCATCGACGCCCTGCTGGCCGGGCCGAAGTCCGAGTTCAAGGACTGGGAGAACGTCCCCTACTTCGACGGCTGCTTGCCGATCGAGGTGATGGCTGAGCGCGGACGCGAGACCCTGCGCCACGGGCCGATGAAGCCGGTGGGCCTGACCAATCCGCGCGACCCGCTGGTGAAGGCCCACGCCATCGTCCAGCTGCGGCAGGACAACGCCCTGGGCACGTTGTGGAACATGGTGGGCTTCCAGACCAAGCTGAAGCACGGGGCACAGACCGACATCTTCCGGATGATCCCCGGGCTTGAGAAGGCCGTGTTCGCCCGTCTGGGCGGCCTGCACCGCAACACCTTCATCAACTCCCCACGCCTGCTGGACACCAGCCTGCGGCTGAAGGCGCAGCCGCGGCTGCGGTTCGCGGGCCAGGTGACCGGGGTCGAAGGCTATGTGGAGAGCGCCGCCGTGGGTCTGATGGCGGGCCGCTTCGCCGCCGCCGAGCGCCTGGGCCGGCCGATCGACGCGCCGCCGCCCACGACGGCCCTGGGCGGGCTGGTGGGCCACATCACCGGCGGGCACCTGGAAGGCGGCAAGGGCAGCTTCCAGCCGATGAACATCAACTATGGCCTGCTTCCGCCCATCGAGCCGCCGAAGCGGGACGCCGACGGCAATCGCCTGGGCTCGAAGGAAAAGACCCGGATCAAGAAGCGTCTGATGGGCGAGCGCGCGCTAGCGGACCTGAAGGCCTGGGTCGACGGCGGACGGGTGCTGGAGCCGGCCGAGTAATCCGCTAGATCCGGCCGCGCGCGACCGCCCAGATCGCGCGCATGCGGTCGCGGAACGGGCCGCGGCGATGGCCGACCAGAGCCGCGTGAGCCGCGGCTGGAAAAGCCGGGGCTGGTAGGCCACGGACCGCGAGCCGCGCGCCCGCCAAGGCCTTCGCCGATACCTTCGCCAGGTCCGGCGTGTCGGCGGCGCGGCGCGCCAGCGCCCAGGCCGTGCCGGCGGCGCGCGCGGGACCGGCGTCCGCCTCGGGCGCCAGGATCATGGCGGCGATCTCGGCGGCGCGTCCGGCCGTGTCGCGCGCCCATTCGAGCGCGTCGGCATCGCTCATGGGCGTGGCGTCCAGCTCGCGGTACCGCCCGTCGATCATCGCCTCCAGCGGCGCACGCGGCAGGCGGCGCCGGGTGATGACGTCGGCCAACGCCTTGGCGGTGGGGTGGTGGCGAACGGGTCGACCCTCGTAGGCCTCGTCCAGCATCTCGCGCCACCACGTCAGCCGGATCTCGCCCAGCAGCGAGTTCGACGCGACCCGGGGCGCGCGGGCCAGTTCGTGGTCGTAGGCGTAGATCGCGATGACATCGGCGCGCAGGGCCGGATCACCCACGAAGCGGCTGGAGAGCCAGCGATCGGGGTCGTTACGTCGGATCAGATCGTCGAGGTCTTGGCTCATGGTCCTGACAACGAAAAAGGCCCGCCACGTGGCGGGCCTTCTCGCAATGCGTTTGCGCGATCAGCCGAAGACGGTCTGCGACATGGTCATGGTCGCCAGCATCGGGATCGACAGCAACAGGTTGGTGCGCGAGCCCAGCATGGCCATCCGCGCCGCCTTGGCCTTGGTGTCGGCGTCGGCTTCGACGATGCCCAGGGCGCGCTTCTGGTTCGGCCAGATGATGCCCCAGACGTTCAGCATCATGATGATGCCCAGCCACATGCCCAGGCCCAACAGGGTGTACTGCTTGTCCAGCATCGGGTCGTAGCCGCCGGCCAGACCCAGGCTGAGGGTCTCGGCCGAGTAGCCGCGGACGCCGGCGATCGCCAGGCCCATGATGACCGTTGCCAGGGCGGCGTAGCGGAACCAGAACAGCGCCTCAGGCGCGATGTACTTGGAGACCGCCGGCTTCAGCTCGGCGGGAATTTCCGGCATTTTGCGGATCTGGACGAAGTTGAAGTAGTACAGCAGCCCGATCCAGAGGATGCCGAAGAACACGTGCAGCCAGCGGAACACCGCCTGCCAGAACGCGCCGCTGGCGCCCTGCGGGCCGGTCGCATAAGCGGCGACGATCACCAGCGCGATGATGAAGCTTACAATGATCGTGTTTCGGAAATTGGCGAGTAGTCCAGCCATCTAACAAACCCTCTGAGTCCCTGCCCGTGGCGGAGGTATAGGGCGTTTTGTCCCACGCTGGAAGCTGACCCTACGTGGGTGGCCGCCTCAGACGGCGATGAGGGCCGCCGCCAGCTTTCGCCCCTCGGATGTCAGCAGGTTGTAGAGCTTGGCCGCGGCGGCCGTATCCATGAACTCCAGCCCCAGGCCGGCGGCGCGCAGACCCTCACGGATCTCGCGCGACGGCAGGGCGTTGCGCGCGCCTGTGCCCAGCAGCACGAACTCCACCTCGGCCGGACCGACGGCCAGGACATCCTGCAAGGCCGCGAGGGTCAGGTCGGCCATGGACGTCACCGGCCAGGGCCGCGCCGTATCCGCCAGGATCAGCACCGATCCGTCGTGCCGCGCGCCGGCCAGGCGGAACCCGCCGTCGCCGTAGGCGTCGATCGTGGGCGCATCGCGAGCCATGCGCGGCGGGCCCTAGGGGCGCGCCGTCGCGGGCTTCAGCGGCTCGGCCGGCTCGTCGTTCCGCTTCACACCCCAGAGCAGGATGATCGGCAGGGCGACGTAGATCGACGAGTAGGTGCCGATGATCACGCCGAACACCATGGTCGACACCAGCGGGAAAAGCACCGGCCCGCCCAGGAACAGGGCGCCGGACAGGGCCAGGATCGCCGTCGAGCCGGTGATCAGGGTGCGTGACAGACGCTCATTCTCGGACTTGTTGATCACGTCCCGCAGGGGGGTGGTCTTGTACTTCCGCAGGTTTTCGCGAAGCCGGTCGAAGGTGATGACCTTCTCGTTCATCGAATAGCCGATCACCGTCAGCAGGGCCGCGATGGAGGTCATCGAGAACTCGATCTGCGTCAGCGAAAGCAGGCCAAGTGTCAGGATCACGTCGTGGAACACGGCCACGACCGCGCCCAGGCCGAACTGCAGCTGGAAGCGGAACCAGATGTAGCCGAGCATCAGCACCATCGCGATGCCGAGCGCCATGAAGCCACCGGACATCAGCTCCCCGGAGACCTTGGGCCCGACGACGACGGGCGGCTTGAACTCCATGCCGGGGAAGCGCGCGGCCAGCTTCTGCTTCACCTGTTCGGCGGCGACGAAGGTGTTTTCGCCTTCGGTGCGGAAGCGGACGATGGCGGTGTCCGGACGGCCGAAGCCCTGCACCTGGGCGTCATGCCCACCGGCGGCAGGCACGGCGGCGCGCAGTTCGCCCAGGGGCACGGGACCCTTGGTGCGGACCTCGATGGCGGTGCCGCCGACGAAGTCGATGCCGAAGTTCAGGCCTTTCGTCACGAAGGCGCCGACGGAGCCCGCGATAAGGATGGCCGAGATGACCGCCGCGATGGGCGAGCCCCGCACGAAATCGACGTGAAACTCGCGCGGCAGGAGACGGATGAGGGGCCAGGGCATGATCAGTCTCTATTCGATCGGCAGGGCTTTGGGCTTCGTGGCGCGGAACCAGAAGCCGATCAGGACCTGGGTGATGACGACGGCCGTGAACACCGAGGTGACGACGCCGATCAGCAGGGTCCACGCGAAGCCCCGGATCGGCCCGGAGCCGAACTGGAACATGATGATGGCCGAAATGGCGCTGGTGATGTTGGCGTCCAGGATCGAGACCAGGGCGCG
>JAIXTR010000204.1 GCA_027483845.1 Caulobacteraceae bacterium
GAAGTCGAACGAGAACTTCATGGCCCTGCAGAGCCAGCTTGAGGGCACCGAGAACCGGATCGCCATCTCGCGCCGCGACTACAATGAGGCCGTCCGCGACTTCAACACCACGCTGCGGACCTTCCCGCAGATCATCTGGGCCAAGACGATGTATTCCTCGTCCAAGCCTATGGAGCTGTTCCAGGCCACGGCGACGGCCCAGTCCGCGCCGAGCGTCGACTTCTCGGCCCCCGCAGCCCCGCCGGCGGGCGCCGCCCCCGGCTCGCCGCCGCCCAAGTAGCTTGGCCCTGCTCCGCCGCCTTCTGGTCGGGATCGGGCTGGCGCTGGCCCTGCCGGCGCTGGCTCTCGCCGCACCCAAGTTCCCGCCGCTGACCGGGCGCGTGGTCGACGACGCTCAGATCCTCTCGCCGGCCACCGAAGCCAAGCTGACGGCCGAGCTGGCGGCGCTGGAACAGCAGACCGGCCACCAGCTGGTGGTCGCCACCCTGCCCGACCTGCAGGGCTACGAGATCGAGGACTACGGCTACCAGCTGCTCCGCACCTGGGGCATCGGTCGCAAGGACCAGGACGACGGCGCGATCCTGATCGTGGCGCCCAGCCAGCGGAAGGTCCGCATCGAGGTGGGCTACGGACTGGAGCCGGTTCTTACAGACGCCCTGTCCAGCTTCATCATTCAGCGGGCCATCCTGCCGCCGTTCAAGGCGGGCGACCTGGAGAAGGGCGTGGTCGACGGGACCGAGGCCATCATCCGTCAGATCGGCCTGCCCGCTGACCAGCAGGCCGCGGCCGTCGCCGAGGCTCAGGCGTCGCAACAGGTGACCATCGCGCAGGACCGGGCCGGCGACGGGGGCGGGGGCATTCCGGTCATCTTCATCCTGGTGATCGTCTTCTGGGTGGTGACAGGCCTGATGCGTGCGTTGGGTGGTGGCCGCCGGCGCGGCGGCAGTGGCCTCTGGTGGCTGCTGCCCTTCCTGCTGTCGGGGCCGGGCGGCGGCCGCCGTGGCGGCGGCTGGAGCGGCGGCGGATTTGGCGGCGGCGGGGGCGGTGGCTTCTCCGGCGGCGGCGGTTCGGGCGGGGGCGGCGGCGCCTCGGGGAGCTGGTGATGACGAAGCCTCTTCTGACCCCCGATGAGCTGACCGCGATCGCCCAGGCGGTTCGCACCGCCGAGGCGCGGACCACCGGCGAGATCTACTGCGTTTTGGCCGAGGAGAGCTCGGACTACAGCGCCACCCCGCTGGCGTGGGCGGCGGGCGTCGCCCTGCTGGCGCCGGCCATCCTGCTAGCCTTCGGCATCGAGGTGACGGCCCCCGACCTGCGCCTGTTCGGCGGGTGGACGGTGGACCAGGTCGAGGACATCGGGGAGGCGACCGCGCGGGCCGCCCTGTTCGGAACCCTGCTGCTGCAGGTCCTGCTGTTCGTGGGGACCCTGGCGGTGGTGGCGATCGCGCCCGTGCGCCGCGCCCTGACCCCGCGCGCCTTCAAGCGCGACCGGGTGCTGCAGCGGGCCGAGGAACAGTTCCTGTCCAAGAACCTCCACGCCACCCGCGAGCGGACCGGCGTCCTGATCTACGTCTCGGCCACCGAGCGCATGGCCGAGCTGATCGCCGACCAGGCCATCCACGCCCAGGTTCCGGACGACACCTGGGACAAGGCCATGGCCGCCCTCGTCGCCGGACTGAAGGCCGGGCGCGCGGCCGACGGATTCACGGCGGCTATCGCGCTCTGCGGCGAGGTGCTCGCCGACCGGTTCCCCGCGCGGCCGGGCGACAATCCCAACGAGCTGTCGGACTCGGTGGTCGTGCTGCCCTGAGCCTGACGGCGAGCGCCTCCGCGCCGGGCGCCGCGGCTGATTTCCTGACGGTCACACACCGGCGCTTTGCCGGACGCCGCGCGGCGGGTTAGCATCCTGCAAACGGGCGGAGATGCGGGCGATGGCCTATACCCTCAATGTGAACGGCAAGGCGGTCACCGCCGACGTGGACGGCGATACGCCGCTGCTGTGGGTCCTGCGGGACACGCTCGGGTTCGTGGGCACGAAATACGGCTGCGGCGTCGCGGCCTGCGGGGCCTGCACGGTCCACGTGGACGGCCAGCCGATGCGCTCCTGCCAGATCCCGGTCGAGAGCGTGACCAAGGCCAAGATCGGCACCATCGAGGGCATGGCCGCCCATCCCGTCGGCAAGAAGGTCCAGGCCGCGTGGATGGAGCTGGACGTCGCCCAGTGCGGCTACTGCCAAGCCGGCCAGATCATGAGCGCCACGGCCCTGCTGGCCAAGACGCCCAAGCCCACCGACGCCCAGATCGACGAGGCCATGGACGGCAACATCTGCCGCTGCGCCACCTACGTCCGCATCCGCGCTGCCATCAAGCGCGCCTCCGGCCAGAAGGAAGTCTGAGCCATGACCTTCCATGACGTGAAAGCCAATCGCCGCGAGATCCTGACCTCGGTCGGCGCTGGCGGCCTCACCCTCGCCTTCACCATGGCCTCCAAGGCCGAGGCGCAGGACGACATCGCCAAGCCCCTGAACGCCTATGTCCGCGTCGCGCCGGACGGCAAGGTGACCATCCAGGCCAAGAGCCCCGAGGTCGGCCAGGGCGTGAAGACCATGCTGCCCATGCTCATCGCCGAGGAGCTGGACGTGGCGTGGGAGGATGTCGTCATCGAGATGGCGCCCAACGATCCGAAAATGTACGGCCGCCAGTTCGCCGGCGGCTCCATGGCCACGCCCATGCACTGGGACGAACTGCGCCGCGTGGGCGCCGTGGCCCGCGCCATGCTGATCCAGGCCGCCGCCACCGCCTGGAACTGCGGCCCCGGCGACTGCGCCACCGCGCCGGGCCAAGTGATCCACACGCCGTCGGGCAAGAAGCGCTCGTACGGCTCGCTGGCCCTGGCCTGCGCCAACGTCACCGCGCCTGATCCCAAGTCGCTGACGCTCAAGGATCCCAAGGCCTACCGCATTATCGGCAAGCCCAAGGCCCAGTACGACGTCGCCAAGATCGTCACCGGCCAGCCGCTGTTCGGCATCGATGTCCGTCGACCGGGCATGCTCTACGCCACCTTCGAGAAGGCCCCCGTGTTCGCCGCCAAGGTGGCCAGCGCCGACCTGGACGCCGCCAAGACGGTCAAGGGCGTCCGCAAGGCGTTCGTCGTCGAGGGTGACCCCAACGCCATGAGCCCCGGCCCCGGCAACATCGGCCAGGGCCTGATGCCCGGCGTCGCCGTCGTCGCGGACAGCTGGTGGGCGGCGCGTAAGGGTCGCGACAAGCTCAACACCAAGTGGGCCGAGCATCCGACCTCCAGCCAGTCCAGCAAGCTGTTCGCCGAACAGGCCAAGGCCCTGGCGGCCGGCAAGGCCCAGCGTACGGCCCGGAATGACGGCGACGTGGACGCGGC
>JAIXTR010000332.1 GCA_027483845.1 Caulobacteraceae bacterium
ATGCTGGCGCAGAGGTCGGGATAGGTCCGGCCAAGCTTGAAGCATCCCTCGAGATAGTCCTCGCCGATCACGCCGCTGCCGATCAGCTTGTCGAATTGGAAGTTGGCGAACGGCTTGAAGAACACCCCGCCATTTTCGACGACGTTCAGGCCGGCCTGATTCACATGGTCGAGCAGCCCGGCCATGTCATAGGTGCGGCGATGGCCATGCAGATGCTCGCCCTCGGTCACCGCGGTGGGATGCGAGATCAGGCCCATCGCGACAGCGATCTGGCGCGACGCCGCGTGCGCGTTCGGCACCACAAGAAAGAGCTTTCCGGTCGGCGACAGCCAGCTCCCGATCCGTCGCAGGAGATCGACCGGCGAGTCCAGATGCTCCAGCGTATGGGTGAGGAAGATGGCGTCGAAGGGCTGATCCGGTTCGAAGGTCTCAAAGCGGCTCAGCACGAACTTCACATGCGCCGGAGACGCGGCCCTCGCCACCGCGATGAGCTCGCTGGCTCCTTCGACGGTGGTCAGGTCAGGGAAGATCGCCGCCAGCTTGCGCGTGAAGCCACCCTCGAAGCACCCGAGCTCGAGCGCCGGTCCGGCCCGCGGCAGCCGCGGCTCGAAGGTGCGCAGCATGTAGTCGTGCATGCGGTAGTCGAAGTCGTAGGCGTACTTGCGCGCTTCGGTGTCAGCGAACTCGGCGTTGAGGTCGCGGACGGTCATCCCTGGTCGCCCTTGTACATCCGCCGCTCGGGCGGCTGGTACCACTCGTCCAGACTGGCGGGAACGCGGGCGTTGTAGCCCAGGATCTGGCGGGTGTGCGGCGCCAGCTCATCCCCGCGGTCATAGCCGACGGCGCGGGGATAGTCGTACTGCTGCTTGATGAACGGCTTGCAGTACATAGGCGTGACCGACCGGCGCGCCTTGTCCGTCGTGTTGTCGCCGCCGGCGTGCCAGACGTTCGAGTTGAAGACCAGGATGCTGCCCGCCGGCCCGATGGTGCGTTCGGCGGCGGCGTAGAAGGCGGCGTCGTCCGGCTTCTCAGCCCGCTTGTGCGAGCCGGTCAGCATGTAGGTCGCGCCGTTGTCCGCCGTGAAGTCGTCCAGCATGACGAGGGTGTTCAGCAGCAGCGGCATGTCGCCCGAATAGGATCGGATGTCGCGGTGAATCCGCTGGGCGTAGGAGGTGTGGCCCCGGGTGTTGATCGCGCCGCCGAAGGAATTGAGGATGCACCGGCCCTGGAAGTAGTGCTCGAGGTACGGCCCCAGCGGCGCGCTGGCGTCGATGTAGTCAAGGAAGCTGGGCTTCAGTCCGACCAGATGATGGACCGTCCGATCGGCGTCGGCGGCGACCCCATTCTTCACCTGGATTGCGCGACAGATCTCCCAGGCGGCTTCCAGATCGTCCCGCATCCGCGTGACCAGCTCGGGTTCCACGGCGGCCTCGAACACGACCCATCCACGCTCGGCCATCTGGTCGGCGAAGGTAGGCAGATCGAGGGAGAGTCTCATCGGACGGTGACGATCGATTTGGACGGATAGAGCGGACACTTCTCGATGCGATAGGGGATGTCGCGAAACACTTCCTTAAAGGCGATCGCCTCGCCCGGCGCGCCGGTCCAGGTCAGCTCGTCGAACAAGAGCACGCTGCCCGGGACCAGATGGGGCTGGATGGCACGCAGCGCAGCGACCGTGGGCTCATAGGGGCCCATGTCGAAGAAGGCGAAGGCGACCAGGGTCTCGGGATGGTCGGCGAAGTACTTCGGCGCGGTCTGTGTCACGTCGCCAGCGATCAGCTTGTGATTGCCCCGCAGGTGGCCGAAGGCGCTGTTGCCCTCGTGCGTCTCCAGTAGCTCCGCCAGGTAACGGGGATAATCGGAGCCGGAGTTGTAGCCGCCGTGTTCCGTCAGCGCGGTCTCGGCCATGCCGGCGTCCTCAGGATAGCCGGTGAAGGTGTCGAAGCCGATGATCGTGCGCTGCTTGTTGAAGGGCTCATGGATGGCGCGGAGGTTTTCCAGCAGCACCAGGTTCTGGCCGCGCCAGGTCCCGAACTCGAGCAGGGCGCCGGGGACCGACACGAACCGCCGGTAAAGGTCGTCCATGACCAGGAACTTCACCAGCAGCGAGCTGCGCACGTAGAGGCCCAGGTTGAACATCAGCTCGTCCGCGGGGATCGGGCTGTCGCGGAACATCTGCTGTAGTCGCGCCCGATGATCGAAGGTCTCGCCGGACGCGGTGGTCGCCTCGACGGGCTGGCTGTCAGTCACGCGTGTTCTCCAGGACAGCGTAGCCGAAGCCGGTCCGCCCAAATCCGTTGCCATTGTAGAACATCACCACCCGACCATCGATTTCGGTCACCGACGGATAGCTGGTCATGGTCGAGTCCCAGCCGTCGCCCGAAACCGGCAGCCCCAACACCTCGTCCTGGCGAACCCAGTCCAGGCCGTCCGGCGAACTGGCGAAACCGATCCGATAGGCGCCCTCGCCGTCCCGGTAGTCCTTCGAATCCCGGCAGCAGTACCACATGAGGTAGCGGCCCTCGTGATGGATCACGGTCGGGTGGGAGAAGGCCTCGTTCTCGTGGGCCTGAGGGATGCACAGGTGATTGGGTCGGGCCCATGTCACCCCGTCGTCGGAATGGCAGTACTTGATCACGTAGACCGGCTCGTACTTGCCATCGACTAGCGTCCAGCGCAGGCCCGAGATGTACCACATGCGCCACTGGTCGCCTTCGCGCAGGATGGTCGGCGTGACCGCGATGTACGGCTCCTGAGGGCAGCGTTCCAGCACCGGACCCTCGAAGAGCCGCCGGAAGGTCGTGCCGTCGTCGTCGCTGACGGCGATGCCGACCGAGTTGCGATAGGGGACCGTCACGCCCCGGTTCCAGCCGCTGTAGTAGAGCCAGACCTGGCCGTCGCGCCGCAGGGCGAAGCTGGGCATCACTCCGTCGTCGTCGAACGTGCCAGGCGCGCCGAAGGGCAGGATCGGCGCCTTGTGGGCGTAGATGACCCGCCCGAGGTCACGGCGATCCAGATCCACGAACGTCGTGTAGCTCCGGCCGTCCTCGAACCGGTCGGCGTAGAAGATCCGAACCTTGTCGTCATAGACGAGAGGCGTCGGCACCTGGGCGTGCGAACCGGCCCAGTCATGGGCGGCGGGATCGAAGATCAATCCCCTGCGGGTCCAATTCAGCGACACGGTTCAGATCGATCTCAAACGGCTCGACGGGATCTTCTTCAGCTCCGCGGCTGTCCCCACGAACACCCCTTCGTCCGGCCCGTCTGCCAGCACGAGAGCGCCTGCGCCGACGACCGAATGGACGCCAAGCGTAATGCCGTCACGGAGGGTCGCGTTGACTCCGATGAAGGAGCCGGCTCCCACATGGCAGGCCCCCGAGATCACCGCCTGGGACGCGATGAAGCAGTGGTCGTCTATCCGGGTGTGGTGGCCGATGTGGTTGCCCGACCACATGGTGACGTTCCGGCCCACGGTGACGAAGGGCTGGATGACGTTGTGCTCCATGATGATGGTGTTGGGCTGGGCCACGAAGCCGTTCCAGACGGCCGCGCGTGGGCTTACGTGGCTGGCCAGCGCGTAACCCTTGGCCTCGGCTTCCGCCACCTTCTGCATGCGCAGCTTGTTGACCTGCTTGAAGCTGACAGCGACGAACATGTCGTACTTGGCCGGCGGATATCGGCGCTCCACATCCTCGAAATCGACGACCTCCACGCCCAGAACCGCGTCGGCGGTCCGGTAGGCCCGATCCACGGCGAACGCGACGACTTTGCGGCCGCCTTCGACGGTGAGGTAGTAGTGCATCACCTCGGCGATCTGTCCTGCGCCGAAGATGACCAGGTCACGCGTGCTCATGTCGACGTTCCCCTGTTCGCCCGCAGGCGGGACGACCGCCGAACGCGGATCATGCGGCGCGACCCGAACGCGCGAGCTCGCGGCCGATGGCGGCGCAGACCGTATCGATCTCGTCCAGCGTCATGTCGATATAGCAAGGCAGGCCCAGGATCGTTTCGGCAAGGTATTCGGTGGTGGGCAGCGTCAGCCGCGGACAGTCGGCGAAGGCCCGCTGCCTATGCATGCCCCGGCCCCACCAGGCGCGGGTCTCAACGCCGGCCCCATGCAGCGACTGCAGGACCGGCGCCAGCCGGCTGGGCTCCGGCAGGCGGACAACGCAAGTCGTGGAGCACCAGGCTTCGCCCCATCCGGGGGGCAGCCAGAGGCCGGGTATGTCGGCGAGGTTCTCGCGATACCGCCGCGCCACGCCTTGGAACGCGGCGCGCCGCGCGGGCCATTCGTTAAGGGCGGCGAGCCCGATAGCGGCGGCGTACTCGCTGAGCTTGCCGTTCGTGCCGGGCGCCTGGGCCTCGCGGCTGCCGCGGAACCCGAAGTTGGCCCGCAGTTTGACAGCGGCCACCAGATCCGGGTCGGCGGACATCACGAAGCCCCCTTCCCCGATGCCCAGGATCTTCGTCGCATGAAGGCTGACGACCGAGATCAGGCCCGCGGCGCGAGCCCCATCGAAGCCGGGGGCGACGTCCATCACCACGGGGATTCCCGTCTCGCGCGCCAAGGCCACCCATGGCGCGGGATCGATTGGCTGGCCCCACACCGCGACCGGCATGATCGCCCCGACGGGGCCGGGCGCCTGCCCGAGCGCCCTGCGAGCCAACTCGGGCGTGATCACGCCCGCCTCGTCCACATCGATGAAGCAGGGGATCAGGCCCGCCTCGAGAATGGCATGGGCGGAGGCTGAGAACGTCCAGCTGGGCACAAGGCACAGCGATCCCGC
>JAIXTR010000371.1 GCA_027483845.1 Caulobacteraceae bacterium
ACAGGATCATCCCCGCGGTCGCCGCTGTCGCCGCGACCATCGTCGCCCCCCTGCCCGCCTCCGCGCACGAAGGCCACCACGAGCAGATGCAGGTGATGCAGGCGCTTCGGCACCTGGTCAGCGAGCCCGATCACCAGATCGCGTTCGCGGCCCTCGTGGTGCTGGCGGTCGTCGCCGGCTGGGGCTGGCGCCAGGCCCGGGCGCGCAAGTGATCCCGGGCGAAGTCATTCCAGCGGACGGCGAGATCGAGCTGAACGCTGGCGCGCCGGTGACGACCTTGCGCGTGGCCAACACCGGCGACCGGCCAATCCAGGTGGGCAGCCACTATCACTTCGCTGAGACCAACCCCGCGCTGCGCTTCGACCGCGCGGCCGCGCGCGGCCAGCGGCTGGACATCGCCGCCGGAACGGCCGTGCGCTTCGAGCCAGGGCAGGAACGCGACGTCAGCCTTGTGCCCTTCGCGGGCGGCCGCATCGTCTATGGCTTCCGCCAGGCCGTGATGGGCGAGCTCTGATGGCCCGGATCCCGCGCGCCGCCTATGCGGACATGTTCGGCCCCACGGTGGGCGACCGGGTGCGGCTGGCCGACACCGAACTCTTCGTCGAGGTCGAGCGCGATTTCACCATCTACGGCGAAGAGGTGAAGTTCGGCGGCGGCAAGGTGATCCGCGACGGCATGGGCCAGAGCCAGGCGACCCGCGCCGCGGGCGCCGTCGACACCGTCATCACCAACGCCCTGATCGTCGATCACTGGGGGATCGTGAAGGCCGACGTCGGCCTGCGCGACGGACGCATCCACGCCATCGGCAAGGCGGGCAATCCGGACGTCCAGCCCGGGGTCACCATCGTCATCGGCCCCGGCACCGAGGTGATCGCCGGCGAGGGAAAGATCCTCACCGCCGGGATCATGGACGCCCACATCCACTTCATCTGCCCCCAGCAGATCGAGGAGGCGCTGATGAGCGGCGTCACCACCATGCTGGGCGGCGGCACCGGGCCAGCGACCGGCACCAACGCCACCACCTGCACCCCCGGAGCCTGGCATCTGCAGCGGATGATCGAGGCGGCCGAGGCGTTCCCGATGAACCTGGGCTTCTCGGCCAAGGGCAACGCCTCCCTCCCCGCCGCCCTGGTGGAGCAGGTGGCGGCCGGGGCCTGCGCGCTCAAGCTGCACGAGGACTGGGGCACGACGCCCGCCGTCATCGACTGTGCGCTCGGGGTCTGCGACGACCACGACGTCCAGTGCATGATCCACACCGACACGCTCAACGAGGCGGGCTTCGTCGAGGACACCATCGCCGCCTTCAAGGGCCGCACGATCCACGCCTTCCACACGGAGGGGGCCGGCGGCGGTCACGCGCCGGACATCCTGAAGGTCGCCGGGCTGGCCAATGTGATCCCCTCGTCGACCAATCCGACCCGGCCCTACACTCGCAACACCCTGGCCGAGCATCTCGACATGCTCATGGTCTGCCACCACCTGGATCCGGCGATCCCGGAGGACGTGGCCTTCGCCGAGAGCCGCATCCGCAAGGAAACCATCGCGGCCGAAGACATCCTCCACGACCTGGGCGCGCTTTCGATCATCTCCTCCGACAGCCAGGCCATGGGCCGGGTCGGCGAGGTCTCGATCCGCACGTGGCAGACCGCCGACAAGATGAAGCGCCAGCGCGGCAAGCTGGGCGACGGCCCCGCGGACAACACCCGGGTCAAACGCTACATCGCCAAGATCACCATCAATCCCGCCATCGCTCACGGCATGAGCGCCCACATCGGCAGCGTCGAAGCCGGCAAGCGGGCCGATCTGGTCCTGTGGAGCCCCGCCTTCTTCGGCGTGAAGCCCGACCTGGTGATCCTGGGCGGGTCCATCGCCGCGGCGCCGATGGGCGATCCCAACGCCTCCATCCCGACGCCGCAGCCGGTGCACTACCGGCCAATGTTCGCGGCTTACGGCCGCAGCGTCGCCCGCTCGGCGGTGGTGTTCACCTCGAAACTGGCCCTCGAGAGCGGCCTGCCGGCCAAGCTGGGCCTGTGGAAGGAGATGGTGGCGGTGGAGAACGTCCGCGGCGGCCTGTCCAAGGCCTCGATGATCCACAATTCGGCCACGCCGGTCATCGAAATCGATCCCGAGACGTACGAGGTCCACGCCGATGGCGAACTTCTGACCTGCGAACCGGCCGACGTCCTGCCGATGGCCCAGAGGTATTTCCTGTTTTGAGCGCGATCACCGACATCCTGCCCGCCGGGGCCTGGACGGGCGAGGCCACCGATCAGGTCACCCTGGACTACGACGGCCGCCACCGCCGCCGGATCATGCTGACCGGCGCATCGGGCGCCGAATATCTGCTCGACCTCAGCGAGGCGACCCACCTTCGGCATGGCGACGGCCTCCAGCTGCCGGGCGGCGGTATCCTGCAGGTGGTCGCCAAGCCCGAGCCGCTCCTGGAAATCCGCGCGCGGTCGGCCGACGCGCTGATCCGGCTGGCCTGGCATATCGGCAACCGGCATCTAGCCGCCCAGGTGTTCGCCGACCGCATCCTCATCCGCCGCGATCATGTCATCGCCCACATGCTCGAGCATCAGGGCGCCATGGTGACCGAGGTGGAGGCCCCGTTCGATCCGGAGAGCGGCGCCTATCACGACCATGGGCCCGACGCGCACAAGGACCACGGGCATGCCCACTGAAGCTCGCCTACTCCGCCTGCTGACCTGGCTGTCGCCCGCCTTTCCGGTGGGGTCGTTCGGCTATTCGCACGGCCTGGAGACCGCGATCCGCGAAGGCGCCGTCACCGACGCCCGGACGCTGACCGGCTGGATCGCGGGGCTGCTGGAGCATGGCTCGGGCTGGACGGACGCGGTGCTGGCCAAGGCCGCTTGGACCGCGGTGACCGCAGAGGACTATGCCGCCCTCGACGAGATCGTCGAGCTGGCCGAGGCCCTGGCGCCCTCGCTGGAGCGCCGGCGCGAGACCCTGGCACAGGGCGAGGCGTTCCTGGCCGCCGTCGCCGCCTGGAACCCGCCGCCGATCATCCGCGCCCCCTACCCCGTGGCGCTGGGCGCCGCTGCCGGCTCCGCGTTCCTGCCGCTTGGGCCCGCGCTGACGGCCTGGCTGCACGCCTTCGCCGCCAACCTCGTCAGCGTCGCGGTCCGCGCCGTTCCCCTGGGCCAGTCCGACGCCCTGCAGGTGATCGCCGCGCTGGAGCCGGTGATCCTGAAGGTCGCCAGCCGCGCGGCGGAATCGACCCTGGACGACCTGGGCTCGGCCACCCTCAACTCCGACATCGCCGCCATGCGGCACGAGACCCTGGACGGAAGGCTGTTCGGATCATGAGCGCCAACGGCCCTCTGCGAATTGGCGTGGGCGGCCCTGTCGGGTCGGGCAAGACCACCCTGGTCGAGAAGCTCTGCAAGGCCATGCGCGACCGCTGGTCGATCGCGGTGGTGACCAACGACATCTACACCCAGGAAGACGCCCTGATCCTGAACCGCCTGCAGGCCCTGCCCGAGGACCGCATCATCGGCGTCGAGACGGGCGGCTGTCCTCACACCGCCATCCGCGAGGACGCCTCGCTGAACCTGGCGGCGATCGCCGACATGAACCGCCGGCACCCGGG